>JBCCRG010000108.1:0-9719 GCA_039208155.1 Bacteroidota bacterium
GCGCCCTCCGGCGGCAAGCTCTCGAAGCGCAACGCTGAGACGCTCGGCATCCCGGTATCGGTGGAGCAGTACCGCGCCGAGGGCTACGACCCCGAGGCGCTCGTGAACTTCCTCGCGCTGCTGGGCTGGAACCCCGGCACCGAGCAGGAGCGCTTCACCCGCGACGAACTCATCGCCGCGTTCGACTTCGACGGCGTGAGCAAGTCGGGAGCGAAGTTCGACCTCGATAAGCTGCGCTGGTTCAACGGCCAAGTGCTCCGCGACCAACCCGTCGAGGCGTTTGCGGAAGCCGTACGCCCCGCGCTGGAGGCCGCCGACCTCGACTTCGACGACGCCAAGCTCTACGAGGCCGCGCGGCTGATGCAGGACCGTGTCACGTTCCCACACGAGGTCGCCGAGGCGCGCTACTTCTTCGAGGACCCGACGGAGTACGATCCCAAAGGCGTCAAGAAGCGCTGGAAGGCCGACGCCGCTGACCTCGTCGCGGCCTACGCCGACCGCCTGGACGAACTCGACGGGTTCGACACGGAGACGCTGGAGCACGAACTCCGCGCGATCACCGAAGCGCGTGAGGTCGGAGCAGGACGCCTCATCCACCCGACGCGCCTCGCCATCAGCGGCGTCACGTTCGGCCCCGGGCTCTTCGACCTGATGGCAGCCATCGGCAAAGACGGGTGCGTCCGGCGGATGCGCCGCGCCGTCGAGGTGTTGGGGTAGCTGTTGGCTGGTGGCTGCTAGCTGTTGGTGGGATCACACATACAACGCGGCCCGCCCCAGAAGTTGGAGCGGGCCGCAGCAGTTACCGGTGCGGACCAACAGCCACAGGCTGAGAGCCAGCAGCCAACGACCTACCGCACCAGCGTCATCTGCGCGGAGACGCTGCGGCCGGTCTCGCGGTGCCGGGCCTGCATCACGTAGACGCCGCTGGCATGGCTGCTCAGGTCGAGGCGCACCGAGACGGTGCCCGGCTGCGCGTCGAACAGCGCGTAGGACTGCACGAGGCGGCCGGTGACGTCGTAGATCGCTACCTCATAGTCGCCCTCGTCGGCGATGTCGAGGCGGGCGGTGGTGGCTGCGTTGAACGGGTTCGGATAGAATCCGCCAACAGCCAGTTCCGTCGGGAGCGTGTCGTCCTCGTCGATGGCCCACGCGCTCGCGCCGCCGGCCTGCGCCGTGCGAACGCCCGAGCCGACCGTCACGGTGACCGCAGACGAGGTGGTCGTCGCCCCCTCATTGTCCGTGGCAACAGCCGTGAGGGTGTACGTCCCCTGCGGCGCGCGGCGGACGCGGACCGAGAACGGTGCCGACGTGTCTTCGCCGATCACCTCGCCGTCTACGAGGAAGGCGACGCGGGTCACGACCCCGTCCGTGTCGTTGGCGTCGGCGCGAAGCTGGACCGAGCGCCCTGCGTCCACGGAGCCGCCGTCGGTTGGCGAAGTGATCGCTACCGCAGGAGCCTGATTCTCGCCCGGTGGCGGAGGCGGTGGGGGATCGGTCGGGCCGCCGCCCGTACCGGTGCCGCGCACGAGATCCGCCTCGCGGACAGGCCGCATCGCGAAGCCGGGACCGGACCAGCTGAGCCGCAACTGCGGGTTACTCAGACGCTTATAGTGATCCACCGCAATCGCGTGAAAACCCGCTTCGAGGCGGACGTAGCCCTCGTGGGGACGTGGCTGGCCGGGACGGCTGCCCCAGATCAGCGTCTCGCCGTTGATCGACACCGCGCCGCCCTCCTTCGCGTCGAGCACGAAGCGGTAGGTGCCCGTCGTCGGGACGTTGAGGAAGCCGTCGAAGCGGACCGCGTGGCCCGACATCGCGGGGAGCGCGTTCAGGTCGAATGTGCGCGCCGTCCCGCGCCCGGTGGCGGCGCCCAGCGTTTCGACCTTGGGAAGCTGCATGAAGTCATCCTGCCAGTAGTCGAAAGCCACGCCAGGCTCCGCGTCGAGGACAGAGAGGGCGGGCGTCGGAGCGTTGAGCACGCCGTCGTCAGGGCAGAACCAGCCACTCCAGCTGCCGCGCCAGTCGCACCCGTTCGCCTGGGCTGCCGCGTCGCCTTCGCCGTGGACGGAGCCCGGTCGGCCGGTGCCGGAGAGCGAGCCGTCGGCGTCGAAGATCGAGCCGCGCTGCATCTTCTCGAAGAAGAAGATCGGCTCCGTGCGGATGAACTCGAGGCCCGAGACCTCGCTGCCGAGCATGAACTCGCGCCATTCGACCGTGATGCCCGCCGGCTCCAGGTCCACAAACGTGGCCCCGTCGATGCGAAGGCGGCGGTCGTTCTCGCCCTGCTTCTTCTGCGCCTGACTGGTGATGTTGACGCCGCCGATGCCTGCGAGGTGACGCGTCGTGGCCGGGATCGGGCCGCCGATGTCGTTGGCCGTGTTTCCGACCACAAACAGGTCGCGGATCTGGCCCAGGAACGGCGTCACGCCGATACCTGCGTCAGCTACGGTAGCACCCACGATGGTTTCGTTCTCCTCCTCGATCCAGACGCCGGAATGGCTCACCTTGTAGGCGAGGAAATCCGGGCCGAAGACGAGCGGGTAGGGGCCCTCGCGAAAGCCGATCATGAGGCCGGAGCCGCGCGTCTCCGGGCCGTAGGAGTCGAACGAGCCGCCGCCGGGGTAGTCGAAGATGGTGTGGGCGACGTTGCCGGTGAACGTGATGGGCTTGTCCTGGTGGAGATAGCGCCGGAGGCCCGCGAAGCCCTGGATGTGCTGCTGGTCGTAGAAGAAGCCGTGGCCCATGTAGCTCCCGGCCGCGCGGTTGCCGATCAGCACGTTGTGGGGGTTGCGGCCCCAGAAGATGCCCGAGCGCTCCTCGCCCTGGTTCGACATCCGCTCCGACTGCGCGCGAGGAAACGCGAAGTCCCGCACCTTTTTGGCGAAGTTGAGCACGCCGAGGTTGCCAATAAAGCGGTTGTCATACTCCTCGCCTTCCTCGGAGAAGACGTACATGTGGTCGAGGACGTGGTAGGCCACGTTGTCCTCGATGGTCACGCGCTGCGTGTTGTGGACGACGGCGGCGCGCTGGAAGCTGTGGTGAATCGAGTTGCTGCGCGCGTAGTCGCCCTCGCGGTCGCCAGCGAGGTGCCAGTGGATCGGATACCGGCCTTTGCCGCCGGTCTGCCCCATCCGGTAGAGTTCAACGCCCTCGATCTTGGCCGTGCCACCGGACATAAGCATGATGTGCCCGCCGAAGCCCGTCGTGTAGCCGTAGTCGTCGACGCGCGTGGTGCTGGCGGCGTCGCCCTGGATGAGGATGTCGCGGGTGAGCAGCCCCACCTCCGCGCGCATGTCGATGGTGCGCCCTTCGATGGTCTGGACTTCGCCGAAGTGGCGGTAGGCGAGCGGCTCGGTGAGCGTCACCCGCTTGCCGTTACCTGACACGTTCGCGACGGTGCGCATCTCGGCCTCGAACGGCGAGTAGCCGCTCGGCGCAACGACGATCCGGTCGCCCGGCCGCCAGTCGACGGCGCGCGCGAGCACGATCTCGGTGTCGCCGGGACGCACGTGGGCGTCGAGGACGGTCCACGACACGGCGTCGCGGCGGTGTCCGTGGATGGCGATGGAACCGCCGTTCATCGTCGCGAGAAACTTGGTACCCATCGACATGATACCGGTGCCCGCCACGTTTTCCGTCGGGTCGTCGGCCGTGAGCGTGATCGTGGCCTTATGGCGATAGGGAGCGTCTTCCGCACCGATCTCGAAGCGGGCGGTGGGGCCGCTGACGAGGATCCAGTCCGCCGTCATCGCGACGGGCTTGTCGGCGAACGACAGCGTGCCCTCCACCCGGACGCCGCCCAGCGCGGGCGTCTCGATGTCGAGGACGATGTGCTGGCCTGCAGGGATCACGACGTTGGCGCCGGGGCGGGGGACCTGGCCGCCCCAGGTGGCAGGGTCGCTCCATAGCTGCGTCGCGCCGATGGGCGCGAGGGCGTTAGTCCAGGCGAGGCCGGAAATAAGGGCTTGGTTGAGGGTGCAGTCGAGGTTGCCCGACACAGCGAAAGCCTCGCGCGGGGCTAGCTCGGGAGACGATGCGGTGGCCGCAGGGAGGCCACAAGCAAGCGTCAAGAAAAGAACCGTCAGGGTTCGGAGGCGGTGGCAGACGTACATACTCTGAATAGCGACGTGGAGAAGAGCAGGCGGGTGATCCCGGCGTTCGCCGGCCTGCGGAGGGTCGCTATTCAGTATCAGCGTGGGCTCGCGGCGTCTAAGCTATGAGTCCCGAAACGAGCCGAATTAGAGGGGTTGGTTGTATCACATTCAGGAATTGTAACGGAAAGCCGGGGGTAGGACACAGGTGTCTACCCGGTCGCCCTCGCCCGAAGGGACGCAGGGGGTAGCCGCGCATGTCGCACCTTGATACAGCCTGCTGAAGTGTCACCCTGGGGCGTTACGCTACGTCAGTCCATAGCCGCCTGACTCGGAAGAAACCCCAACGCAGAGCGGGCGCGATCCGAAGACCGCGCCCGCTACAGTGACACTAGCATGCGTCCGCCAGACGCTATTTGAGGAGCGTGATCCGCTCGGTGAGCACGCTGCCCGATTCACCGTCGCGCGCTTGCAGGATGTACATCCCGCTCGCGTGGGCGCTCATGTCGAGCTGAATCGGCACGATGCCGGGTTCCTGGTCGAGCAGCAGCAACTCCATCACCTTGCGGCCTGCTACGTCGTAGACCGTCACGTCGTAATCGCCACCATGTGGCATCGCGAGCGAGACAGTGGTAGCGGGGTTGAACGGGTTGGGATATACGTTCTCGATGGCAAACTCGGTCGGGAGTGCCTGCGAGCTAGCGCCGCCCGCCAGCACCGAGTTGACCGCCGACACGTTGATTGGCGCGGAGGTCGTGCGTGCCCCCTCGTTGTCGACCGCGACTACCGTGAGCGTGTACTCCCCAGCAGGCACGCGCGGCTTCCACTGCCACGGCGACTTGCCGTCGGTGTGCTGCTCGTTGCCATTCACGTAGAAGATCACCTCGATGACCTCTCCATCCGGGTCCGAAGCGGCGACCTTCACGGTGGTCTTCTCGTTAGCGGTGATGGTCGCGCCATCCGATGGCGAGGTGATGGACACCGTGGGTGCCTGATTCTCACCCGTGTCACCACCGTCGTCATCGTCGTCGCCACCGTCATCCGGATCAGTCTGGACGCCCGTCCCGCGGATGAGGTCACTGCCGGTTACGGGCTTCATGCTGAACCCGGGCCCTTCCCAACGGAGCTGCAGTTCGGGGTTGCTCAGGCGCTTGTAGTGGTCCACGGCGATGGCGTGGTAGCCCTTCTTGAGTCGCACCCAGCCCTCGTGCGCCTCCGGCTGGCCGGGCCGGCTCGACCACACGACGACTTCGTTGTCGATGTGGAGCGCCCCGCCCTCCTTGGCGTCGAGGACGAAGCGGTAGTCGCCGGTCGCAGGGACGTTGAGGAAGCCGTAGAAGCGGACCGTGTAGCTCGACGCCAGCGGGATGGCATCGAGGTCAAAGCTGCTGGCCGTGCCCGTCTCCGTGGGTCCGCCGAGCCCGTTGATCTCGGGAAGGTCGAGGAAGTCGTCTTTCCAGAAGCTGTAGGACACGCCCGGGACGGCATCGTTGACGATCCAGTGTGGGTTCGCCCCCGAAACCCGGCGGTCGTCAGGGCAGAACCAGCCGCTGAATTCCCCGCGCCAGTCGCACTCGGCAATGCTGGCTGCCGGGTCGCCCTCGCCGCGAATTTCGCCGGGGCGGCCGGTGCCCGAGAGCGAGCCGTCCGCGTCGTAGATCGCGCCGCGGTCCATCTGCTCGAAGAAGAAGATGGGGTTGGTGCGGATGAACGTGAGGCCCGAAACCTCGCTGCCGAGCTCAATCTCGCGGAACTCGACCGTGATCGCGGCGGGCTCCACATCCACGAACGTTGCGTTGTGGATGCGCGGCTGGCGCTCGTTCTCGCCGTCCTTCTTCTGGTGCTGGCTTGTCAGGTTGATGCCGCCGACGGAGCCCAGGTGACGCGTGGTGGCGGGGATCGGGCCGCCGATGTCGTTGGCCGTGTTGCCTACGACGAACAGGTCTTCCACCTTGCCGCGGAACGGGCTCACGCCGATCCCAGAGTCGGTGACGGTGATGCCCTTGACGGTCTCGTTGAGTTCTTCGACCCACGCTCCGGAGTGGCTCACTTTGTAGGCGAGGAAGTCCGGGCCGAAGACGAGCGGGTAGGGGCCTTCGCGGAACCCGATGAAGAGGGCCGTACCTCGCTGTTCCGGGCCGTACGAGTCAAACGACCCGCCGCCGGGGATGTCGTAAATGGCATGGGCGACGTTGCCCGTGAAGGTGATCGGCTTGTCCTGGTAGAGGAACGGGCGCACGCGGCCGAAGCCCTGGATGTGCTGCTGGTCGAAGAAGAAACCGTTGCCGAGGTAGTTGCCGACGGCGCGGTTGTCGATCAGGATGTTGTGCGGGTTGCGGCCCCAGAACGTCCCGGCGCGCTCCTCCCCCTGGTTCGACATCCGCTCGGACTGGCGGCGCGGGAACGCGAAGTGCTCCACTTGAACGGCCCAGTTCAGGATCGAGAGGTTGTTGACGAAGCGGTTGTCGGTCTCGTCGCCGTCCTCGGAGAAGACGAAGGCGTGGTTGGTCGTGTGGTAAGCGACGTTGTTCTCGACCGTGACTTGGTGCGTCCGGTGGATGTTGACGGCGCGCTGGAAGTTGTGGTGGAACGACGAGTTGCGGATATAGTCGCTCGGGCGGTAGTCGGCGAAGTGCCAGTGCATCGCGTAGCGGCCGCCGATGCCCGTCTGGCCCATGTCGCGCACCTCGATGCCTTCCAGCGTGACGATACCGCCGGGCATGAACATCATGTGACCGCCAAAGCCAACGCGGTAGCCGCTGTAAGCGACCTCTTCCTCGCTAGCCGCGTCGCCCTGCACGACGATGTTGCGCGTGAGCAAGCCCACCTCCGCGCGCATGTCGATCTGCCGCCCCTCGATGGTCTGGATCGCGCCGAAGTGGCGGTACTGAAGCGCCTCCTGGATCCGCACCGTGCGCCCAGAGACGCTCTCGACGGTGAGGTACTCCGCCTCGAACGGGCTGTAGCCGCTGGGCGCGAGCACGATCTTGTCGCCTCGCTCCCAGTTGACGGACTCAGCGACCGTGAGCGAACGCGCGCCAGGGGAGACGTGCGCGTCGAGCACCGTCCACGAGGTCTTGTCGCGGCTGCTGCCGTGCATCGCGAGCGAGCCGCCGTCGCGCGTGATGAGGAACTTGTTGCCCGTCGAGAAGGCACCGGAGCCCGCCACGTTTTTGTCGCGGCCCGTCGCCGTCAGCGTGATCGTCGCGTTGTGGTCGTAGGGGTTGGCCTCCGTTCCGATCTCCAGGAGGGAGCCGTTGCCCTCGATGAGGATCCACCCGGCCTCCAGGTCCAGATCGCGGTCGTCGAAGCGCAAGACGCCTTTGATCGTGAGGCTCTTCAGCGACGCCGTGCTCTGGTCGAGCAAGATCGTCTGGTTGGCCTCGATGACCACCTTCGCATTGCGGCCGGGCACGCGGCCGTTGGGCCAGGTCGAGGGGTCGCTCCAGCGCTGGGCAGCGCCAGGAGCAAGGCCAGCGGGGGCCACTGAAAAAATCGCGTCCGCGAAGTAAGCCGGGTCGATCGGGGAGTTGCACTCTAGCGCCGCGGTGGCAGCGAAAGCGTTCCGGTCGAGCGTACGATCAGTCCCGCGGTCCTCGGCGTAGGCCGAGGGGATCAGGAGCGAGAGAACGAGAGAGGCGAAAAGGGGGAGACGAAACGAGAGGCGTAGCGTCGTCTGGGGCATGGAGGGAATGCTGTCGGCGTGAGGCCGACCGCACAGGCGCAACGGGTGTGTGGGGCACCCATATGCATGGCACCAACGGGGTGGGAAAGAACGCTGGCACGGGAGAGCGACCGTGCGGTCCGGCAGAAGCAACGGATAGGAAAGGCTCCGTGCAACGGAGGGGAGCCGGGGGCGGTGGTGAACCGCTGTAGGATCCGGTCGAACGCTGAGGTAGCAGAATTACCTCAGCAGGATGTCAACCGATCCGGTCATCCAAGTAGGATGAACGCGGACACGGCCTGGCGGAGCAATCGGTGTGCCAATCCGGGCCTTGGTGTACCCTGTTGCGAAGCGGTAGTGCAAAACAACGAGATAGTCCGACCGTCATGCGCTCCGGTAGCGCTTCCGGACTCGGCGGGTAGGCCGCACGGCTCGTATCTTTCAGGCTCCTTTTCCTGCTCGCTACGCTGCCTCGCGTCAATCCCGTCTCCGCGCATGTCCACGGAATCGTCCACCCCGTCCAGCGAACCGTCCACTCCGGGGGCCAGCACCGCCTACGACCCGACCCAGATCGAGGCGCGCTGGTACGCCTTCTGGGAGGCCGGCGGCTTCTTCCGCGCCGACGCCCACTCCGGCAAAACGCCGCACGTCATCGCCATGCCGCCGCCCAACGTGACCGGGCGGCTCCACATGGGGCACGGACTACAAGACACCGTCCAGGACGCCTACACGCGCCTACGACGCATGCAGGGGTACGAGGCGCTCTGGATCCCGGGTCTCGACCACGCGGGCATCGCCACGCAGAACGTGGTCGAGCGGACGCTCAAGAAGGAGGAAGGCAAGTCGCGCCACGACCTCGAGCGTGAGGCGTTCGTGGAGCGCGTCTACGACTGGAAGGAGGAGTACGGCGAGATCATCCTCCAGCAGAAGCGCCGCCTCGGCGTCTCCGCCGACTGGTCGCGCCAGCGCTTCACGATGGACGACGGCTTCTCCCGCGCCGTGCAGGATGTGTTCGTGAAGCTGCACGAGCAAGGCCTTATCTACAAAGGCGACTACCTCGTCAACTGGGACCCGGGCAGCGGCACGGTGATCTCCAACGAGGAGGTTGACAACGTCGAGCGCGACGGGCACCTGTGGTGGATCCAGTACCCGTTCGTCGAGGGCGAAGGCCACATCACCATCGCCACGACGCGTCCGGAGACGATGCTAGGCGACACGGCGGTCGCGGTCAACCCGGACGATGACCGTTACTGCACGCTCATCGGCAAGAAGGTGCTGCTCCCACTCGCGGGCCGCGAGATCCCGATCATCGCGGACGGCTACGTTAAGGCTGACTTCGGCGCGGGCGCGCTGAAGGTCACCCCTGCCCATGACGAGAACGACTTCGCGCTCGGCCAGCGCCACGACCTCGAGAGCGTCACCGTGATCGACTTCGACGCGAAGATCACCGAGCACGGCGGCACCTACGCGGGCATGGACCGCTTCGCCGCGCGCAAAGCTATCGTCGCCGACCTCGAAGCGGAGGGGCTGCTCGAAAAGGTCGAGCCCTACCGCCACACCGTCCCGATCTCGTCGCGCTCGAAGCAGGTCATCGAGCCGCTGCTCTCGCCGCAGTGGTACGTCCGCATGGAGCCGCTCGCCGAGCGCGCGCTGGAGGTTGTCCGCGACGGCACGATCACGTTCCACCCCGACCGCTGGAAGAACGAGTACTTCCGCTGGCTCGAAGACATCCGCGACTGGCCGATCAGCCGCCAACTCTGGTGGGGCCACCGCATCCCCGTGTGGTACTACACCGACGAAGACGGCGCCATCGACGAGCACCGCCCGTTTGTCGTCTCTGTCGATCAGCCTGAGCCGGGCATGGTGCAGGACGAGGACGTGCTCGACACGTGGTTCTCGTCGTGGCTCTGGCCGTTCGCCACGCTCGGCTGGCCCAATGAGACCGACGACCTGAAGGCGTTCTA
>JBCCRG010000109.1:0-9717 GCA_039208155.1 Bacteroidota bacterium
AACAGCCGCACGGAGCAGCTTCAGGGCCGCCTTGCCTTGCCGGCATCGGTAGCACCCGACTCAGTGAGCAGCGCCGTCGCCGCCACAGTCCTGTTCGAGCCCGTGCGGTTTGTCAAGCTCAACGCGATCAGCCAGGCCGCGCTCGACTTCGCGGAGGTGGCGGCGAGCATCGCGCTGAGCCTGATCGGCGTGCTCGCGCTCTTTCTCGGCCTGCTCAAGATCGCGGAGGCGGCGGGCGTGATCCAGGCCATCGGGAAGGTCGTGGAACCGCTCCTGCGCCCGCTCTTCCCGGAGATCCCCAAGGGCCACCCGGCTTTCTCGATGATCGTGCTCAACCTGTCGGCGAACGTATTCGGGCTGGGCAACGCGGCCACGCCGTTCGGGATCAAAGCGATGGAGGAGTTGCAGACGCTCAACCCGACCGAGGACACGGCCACCAACCCGATGGTGATGCTCCTCGCGATGAACACGGCGAGCGTGCAACTCGTCCCGCCGGTGCTCCTGCTGGCGTTGATGGGCCTCCAGATCAACCAGTTGATCTTTGCCATCATCCTCGCGACGGGCATCTCGCTCGTCGTGGCGATCACGGCGGCGAAGCTGTTTGCGCGCCTCCCGAGCATCCGCGCCTCCGATCCAAACAGGTTGGACCCCAACCGGCTCGATGCGAACGGCCCGGCTTCTTCCACCGACACCCCCGAGGCGTAGATGGAGCTGTTTCGCGAACTCATCAGCCTCACGTCCGCGTTCGTCCTCCCGGCGATCCTCGTGGGCTTTCCGCTCTACGGGCTCTACAAGCGCGTGCCGGTCTACGAGGTCTTCGTGGACGGCGCGAAGGAGGGCTTCAACGTGGCCGTGCGCATTATCCCCTACCTCGTCGCGATCCTGTTTGCGATTGCGATGTTTCGGGCCTCCGGCGCGATGGACTTTCTGATCGCCGGGCTGCGGCCCGTCCTCGGAGCCATCGGCATTCCAGCGGAGGTGCTCCCCATGGCCATCCTGCGCCCGCTCACGGGCTCCGGCTCGGCGGCCATCGTTGTGGACATGATCAACACCTACGGTGAGGACGCGCTCGTGGTGAAGATGGCCGCGACGATGTTCGGCTCTACGGAGACGACGTTCTACGTGATCGCGGTGTATTTCGGAGCCGTCGGCATCAAAAAGACCCGGCACGCGGTGGCGGCGGGGCTCCTAGCCGACCTCGTCGGGCTGATCTCGGCGGTCTACATCGTGAAGTGGCTCTTCGGGTAAGCACGCGTCCGTGAGGCTGGCGTGAGGCTGTGCCTGGGGCGCGGCTCGTATGTTTCGGTGTACTCACGCGCCTATCCGATGCTACGCTCCCCTTCTCGCCGCGCGCCGCGCTTCGCCCCGTCCAGCAACGACGAGTGGCTCGCAGCCCTGCAGGATGACCGCCGCGACACAGCGCTCGCGACGCTCCGGCCTCTCCTCGTGCGTGGCCTGCGCGCTGCCCTACACCGGCGCGTGCCCGGCCAGGCTGACGCGCTCGCCGAGGACTTCGCACAGGAGGCACTGCTCCAGATCCTCGCCAAGCTCGACACCTTCCGGGGCGACGCGCGCTTTACGACCTGGGCGCAGAAGATCGCCGTCCGCCTCGCGCTCTCAGAGTTGCGCCGCAAACGCTGGGAGAACGTCTCCATCGACAGCCTGCTGCCCGACGGGGGCAATGCGGAGGACCGCCACGGGGCCTTTGCCGACGACAGCCCCGATCCGGCCCGCAGCGCGGAGCAACAGCAACTCGTCGAGGAGGTGACGGCGGTGATCGACGAGGTGCTCACCGAGCGGCAGCGCACCGTGCTCCAACTGCTGGTCTATCATGGCATGCCGATGGACGTGGCTGCCGATCGCCTGGGGACCAACCGCAACGCGCTCTACAAGCTCGTCCACGACGCACGTAAGAAGCTGCGCGGCGAACTCCTCCAACGGGGTATCCCCCTTGAAGAACTCGGCGACTTCTAGTTCCCGCACGTCAAGATCGACCAAATCGACCACGGTGGCGTAAGTTCTCTCCTGGTCGTACCGTCCCCGGATGCCCCCATGACGGTCCCCCCTGCTGCCGATGATGACTGATACTGCCCTCCACAACCTCGGCCGGTTCCTCGCGCCGGAGATCGATCCTGTGCTGACCTGCGGCGAGTGCGCCGCGTACGCAGAACGCTACGCCGAACTCGCCGAGCGCGGCCAGGACGCCGGGGCCGTGCTGCCGCTCGTGCAGGAGCACCTGGACCACTGCCCCGAGTGCATGGAAGAGTTCCAGGCCCTCATCGACGCGCTCGAGGCGAATACAGCCTGAGGTTATTGGCTGTTAGCTGGGGCCACGCCGAATGCCCGACCGCTGGAAGCTGATACCAAATACGGGGAAATGGAGTGCATTACCTCGATTCTTCCACCTCTGTCATCCCGGACTTGATCCGGGATCTATACGGTGCACCGCATGGATCCCCGCCTACGCGGGGATGACCACAAGGGTAGTTTGCATGGTCGTTGTCCGTAAACGGTATGATAGCCAACAGCCCCACGCCTACACCATGCCGTCCCCGATGAGGTTGTCGAGGCGGTGGAGGGCAATGCGGAGGCGCTGCGTGACCTCGGACGTGGGCGCGTCGCGGCGCTTCGGGTCGAGGCCGATGTTGTCCCACAGGGAGCGCTCCGGATCGTCGAGGACGGCATCGCGGAGCCGGAGGCCGTAGCGTTCGAGGACGGGCGCGATCTCACCGCGGCGCTCGCGCAGGTCGGCCAGCGTGGAGCGGTACGCGTGCTCGCAGACGGTGCGGCGCTCGCTGAAGGAGAAGATGTTGGTGAAGAACATCTTGTAGTCATCGCGGCGCGGCTCGAAGAGGAGCACATCGCGGTCGCCGTAGCGGTCGCCGTAGGCCGCGAGTCCTACGTTGAGGCGTGAGTGGACGAGCGTGCGCAGGGTCTGCGACATCACGGCGGGCATGCCGAGGTCCACGAGGCGTCCGGGGCGGATGTAGCCCTCGCGCCGGGCCGCCAGCATGTCCACCGGCACGATGGGGTTGACGCAGAGCACGAGGTCCGCGCCCTTCTCAAGCGCCACCGAGGCGTGCATCGTCTTCAGGAGCACCCCGTCCACGTAGTTGCCCCCGTCGATCTGGACGGGCGGGTAGAGGCCAGGCAGCGCCGTCGAGGCCTGGACGGCCCGCGCGATGGGCACGTGGTCATAGCCCTCGTCCCCAAAACGCACAGCCTCGCCCGAGTCGAGGTCAGCGGCGACGATGTAGAGCTTCTGGCGGAGCCGCCGGAAGTCATTCGTCCGCCCCTCTTTCGCGAACACTTGCTCCAGGAAGGCTCGTAGCGGATCGTTGGCGAAGAGCCCGACGGGCATCGCCCGACTGAGACGGTCGGCGAACGTCGCGATGACGCGGCTGTCGATGGGCGAGCGCGCGAGGTCTTTCACCGCGTCGAGGACGAGGCCGGGGACGCGGAGACCGCGCTTCAGGAACTCGCTGAAGGCGGGCACCAGGAAGCGCTCCGGCTGGAACGGGTGCTCGCCCGGGTCCGTGGTGATGATACCGCGGCAGAGCTGCGAGGTCGTGAGCCCGTTGGCCAGGCACGAGGCCACGAACGCGCCCGCCGAGACGCCCACGTAGATCGGCACCCGGGTGAAGTCGAGACCTTCGATGGCTTCGTCGAGCGCGCGGAGGGCGCCGATTTCGTAGATCGCGCCTTCGCCACCACCGCCTGCGAGGGCCAGTGCGACAGTAGGGTGGGCCGCGCCGTTGACGGCGGTACCGTTGGGGGAGGAGGACATGACAGACGGGAGAGCAGGGGGAGAGAACGCCGAGGCTCGCCTGCATGAGACAGGGCCTTGGCCCACCGAAGATCAACAAAAAGCGCGCCGACGGGGTGGGACGTCGGCGCGCGGGCGCAGAATGCGACGGAACGGTGTCTGCGCGGTCAGTCCAAGGGGGCTACGCCTTCAGTTCGGCGACCGCCTTGGCGGCCTCGTCCTTACCCTGGACCTTCTTCAGGACGGCCCCGCCGACGCGGATCTCGTACCAGCCACCGCCGAGATGCTTCGCCGAGACCCCCGACGTGCTGCCGCCCGAGGTGCCCCCGGCGCGCTGGTTGCGCAGCTGCTCGATGTTGGCGGCGAGCCGCTCGACGCTCTGGGTGAGCTCCGTGATCTCGCGGCGCGTCGGGACGCCGAGGCGGCGCATCGCGGTCGTGACCGCGTCCTGGACGTTGTGCTCGACCTTCTTGCTGGTCTCGCCCGCAACGAAGATGACCTCGTCGCGGCGCTCGAGCAGCGCGGTGGCAAACTGGCTGGCCTGCTCCTGCAGGGCCGTCACGGCGGTCTGCGCCGTCTCGCGGCCGGGGAGCGTCAGGTCGAACGCGGCCCCTTTGTCGGTCATCTGCTTGAAGAGCTTCGTGCCCTCCTCCTCAGCGATGGAGAGGACGCCGAGCCCGGCGAGGACGATCTTGTGCGCGAGTTCGCGGGCGTCTGCCGTCGTCGACTGGACGGCTTCTACCTGACGCTTGGCAAGCGCGGTCAGGGGCGCTTCGTTCTGGATAGCCATGGTGTGGGGGGATTGGGAGTCGAATGGGAAGCGGCACGGTGCCGCGTGAGAGGCATGGCGCGCGCGAGGCCGTGTGGGCTCGACCCCGCGCGCGGCGGCTTCCTGTGGAGGAAGTCCTGCCTCAGGGTTGGAGGCGAGCGCGCTTACTTGCGCAGCTCGTCGACCTGCTTGTTGAGCTTGGCGACGGTCGCCTGCAGGTTCTGCACGTCCTGGCGCGTCGGCATGCCGATGCGGTGGAGCGCCTCGGCGACGGCCTTCTCGACCTGCACCTGCATATCCTTGGCGGTCTTCTCGAAGAGCTTCACGCCCTCCTCGGCCTTGGCCTCGACCTCAGCGGTCTGCGCCTTGGCGGCCTCGACGACCTCCTCGGTCTGCTTCTCGAACACGGAGAGCTGCTGCTGCACGAAGGCGCGCTGGCGCTCCATGAGCTGCTGCGGCCACTCGACCTGCTCGCCACGGGCGACGAAGCCGGAGTAGGTCTGGCTCGCCTCCTCGACGAGGGTGAGGTAGGCACCGACGCCCGCGTGGAGCATGTCGACGGTGGTCTTGCGGACCGCCTCGGTGGCGTCGAGCGCCGTCTGCGAAGCGGTCTTGGCGTTGGACTGCAGGTTGCTGATGGCCTCGTTGACGAGGTCTTCGGCCTGCTGGACGTAGGGGTTCTGGGTAAGGCGTGCCATGAGGGATACCTCTGGGAGTGGTTGGATAAAAAAACGAGTGGGGGTCTAGGACGACGCGGACGAGCCGGGCGCAGACGCGCTGGAGGCCGAAGCGTCGGGGGAAGCGGGGGGCGTGTCCTCGGCAGCGTCTGCATCGAGGTAGTCGAGGCTCTGCTCCAGGGCTTCGAGGCGGGCGCGGAGGCGCTCCATCTCGTCGCGGATATCGGTGACGGGCGAGACCCGGGTGGGCGCGATGCGGTCGAGGGAGGTCTTCATGAAGCCCTCGACCTGCTGCTGGACCTGCCGGACGCTCTCGCTGCTGGCGCGCACGGCTTGCTCACCGGCCCGCATGGCGTTCTCGCCTACGCGGAGCGCGTTCTCGCCGAGCCGCTCGCCCATGCGGATGACATCGTGGAGGAAGCCCTGCGGGAGCGTGGCCCCGTCGCGGCGGCTCTCCTCGGCGATGAGCTGCGTGAGCACCGTCGCGGTCACGTCCTCGCCCGTCTTGCTGTCCTCGACGCGGATCTCCTCCCCGTCGCGGATGAGACGGGCGATCTCATCCAGCGCGATGTAGCGGCTCTCGGCGGTGTCGTAGAGCTTGCGGGAGCCGTAGCGTTTGATGAGGCGGGTCATGAGTGCAGATGCCGAAGCGTGATCGTCTGCGGGTTTTGACGCACTGCGTCATAGCTTGTTTCGCCGTTTTGACGCACTGCGTCATTTTCCTCAATCCTATGCTTTCCCTTCACACCTCGTTCGCAGTAGCGCCGCGTTTCCCTGACGCGCTGCGTCATCCGTGCCTCCGAGCTTTCTTCCCGGGCCGCTTCGGTGGATTCGTTCGTTTGCCCGATCTTGTCTGCTCTCTCACAGCGACCCCGCCTGACCATGCCGCACATTGACGTACGCCGCACGCACGCCCTCGGTCGCGACGCCGCCCGGGCGCTTGCCTCCGAGATCGCCGCCGACCTCCAGCGCCAGCAGGGGGTGCGGACGTTCTGGGACGGCGACGTACTACGGCTCAAAGGGCCAGGCGTCCAGGGTGAACTCCATGCGTCCGACACGGAGGTGCGGATCCAGGCCACCCTCGGGATGCTGATGCGTCCGATGCGGGGGGCCCTCCAGCGCGCCATCGAGGAGCACCTGGACGACGCCCTGGGGTGAGGCACCCCGCCGACTGGGTTCGCTCCCGGATGAACCTGGATGCCCGCTCCACCGTAGGCCCCACGACTTCTCCCGGCCAGCCTTGCCTTCGATGAAATCGTTCCTGCTGAACACCCTCTACCCTCGCGCCCTCGATGGCCTCCCGGTGCTGGGCACCCCCGAGGCATTCGCGGCGCCCTACGCCGCGAAGACTGGCCCGAAGCGCCACCGCGCCGAGCAGATGGTGCGCGCCCACCTCGGCGCAGCCAGCGCGACCGGCTTCGTGAGCGGCCTCGGGGGCTGGCTCACGCTTCCCATCACGATCCCCGCCAACCTTGCGGGTGTGGCGCTCGTGCAACTGCACATGACTGCGTCGGTGGCACATCTGGGCGGGCACAACCTTCAGGACCCGAAGACGCAGGAGCGCGTGGTCGGCTGCCTGATCGGCGACCCCGACGACGAGACCGAGCGCGAAGCGACCGACGAGGCGGTGGACCGCTTCGGCGTCAAGTTCGCGGAGAAGGGCCTCCAGTTTGTCGCGACGCAGTCGTGGCGGCTGGCGAAGTTTGCGACGGAGCGCCGTCTGGCCCGGCGCATCCCGATCGTGGGCGGCGTCATCGGTGGGCTCTCGGACCTCTACAACACGCACCTGGTCGCGCGCTGCGCCCTGGACGCGTTCATCGAGTCGGGCGGCCTCCCTGCTGGCCACGCGGGCGATGGCCTCCCCGCGACGCCTGCCGATCTAGAGCCTGCGCTGTAGTGTTGCAGTGTAAAGGTGTCCGCCTAGACACGACCCGTCAAGCGTAACTCGCCCTTTTTGCCGGGATACGTTACAGCCCATCACCCTCCCCCCACGTCATCTCCCCCGTGTCACTAGACGCTTCTCCAGCTGACGCGCCCCAGGCCGACCTCAGCGCTACCGTGCGTGAGCTCGAACAGGGGCTCGCGCAGGTGCCCCTCGCGAAGGCCGTACGCCGCCTCGGCGACTGGGAGCGCCACCTGCGTACGTCGGAGCGCGACGACCTGGTTGCCATCGCTGACGGCCTGGCTGACCTGGACCGCCACCTGACGAGCGTCCCCCCTGACGGCGTCGCGATTGGCGAGACGCTGGCGCAGCTCGGCCTGCAGACCACGGACGTCGCTGACTCGGCACCCGAGGCGATGCGTGCGCCGCTCCACCGCCTCGGCAGTCTGCTTCAGCGGGCCGGGTATGCGCTTGCAGGCAACGCGCGTCCGACCAGATCCGCCTGATCCTCTCCCCTTCTATCTCCCTCCTCGCCCTTCTCCATGACTGACACGGCCACCACCCTCGACGCTCTCGACCAGACCGCTACCGCTCTGGACGCGGGCGTCACCTCGATGTATCCCAGCGCTGCGATGCAGTCCATCGCCCACTGGGAGCAGCGGTGCCGCGCGGACGGGGGCGATGCCCTCACCGCTGTAGCCGACGGCCTCGTCATCCTACGCGAGGCGCTCAGCCAGGACCGCCTCGACGGACGCACCATCGGCACCGCGCTCCTCGATGTCGCCGACGCGACGGCCGCGGCCGCTGCTACGGCTCAGGACACCCAACTCGTGTCGAAGCTGGAGCACATCGTGACGGGGCTGCGCCGGGCCGGGACCGCGCTCGGGGGACACCAGGGCTAGCGCACCCGCAGCCCGCCTCTTCTCGCAGTTTCTCAGACAGCGCCAAGGCGTGGGGCCACGAACTGACAGCGCCACTGCGGTCCATCGGGGCCGTAGCGCGACCGGACGAAGCGCGCCGCAAGCTCGCCGTCGCGGAAGTGCACGGGGAGCCAGTGGTGCACGACGGCGTCCGCGCGCTTCTTCATCCAGGACGAGGAGAGCTGCGGATGCGCGCTCAGCGAGCCGACGAGTTCGGTCCAGGAGGCCTCATAGCCAATCGAGAGGACTGCGGGTGAACCAGGCATGGGTGTGTTTACTTGGGCGATGAGGAACGGAAAGGTTACGCTCATCAATAGCCAAAGCAACCCGTCCATGTCCGTCTTCTCAAACCGGGCGCAGGGCAAGCGTTGAGACATGGACCTCGTCACAAAATCAAACAGTCCGTTTGAAAAAAATCGCACAGCCGTTTAACGACCGGAGCGTCGCGCCGATAGTAGAAGCAGCCCATCCGCTTGACTGCTTTTCCTAGGCGACGCCCACCCGCCTCCTGATGCCCGCGCTCGGTGACCACCCTGAGCGCGGGTGTTTTGGTTCACGCCGCCGGTCCCGCTGCACAGGGCAGAGTTTGTGGTGGCGCATCTAGGCTATGAACACGGTGGTGGGACTACGGTGGTGGTGAACCCCAGGCGCGGCGTATCGTTGGAGCAAGGCTCTCCCCCACACATCGCCTGCTCGCCATGGCCACGCTCGTTTCGTTTGACACTCTGCCTCAGCTGTTCCGCCGGGTTACCGCCCACTATGAGGGCGACGACCGCGCCGCGTTGACCTACAAGGAGAAGCGAACCAAGGCGTGGACCGACCTCACGTGGGGCGAGGTCCGGCAGCAAGCGGAGGCCTTCGCTGGCTTCCTCCTGAGCCAGGGGATCCAGCCCGGCGACCGGGTAGCGATCCTTTCGGAAAACCGTCCGGAGTGGGCCGTGACGGACCTCGGCACACAACTCGTCGGCGCGGTGAACGTGGCGCTCTACACGACACAGCCCGCCTCGCAGGTGAGCTACATCGTGCAGGACTCGGGCGCGAAGGTCCTCGTCGTCTCGACGGGCATCCAGCTGCGCAAGGCCGAGGCCATCCGCGAGGAGTGCCCCGCGCTCGAGCGCATCGTGACGATGGCGGAGATGCGCAAGGACTACTCCGACGCCTTCGTGACCTGGGACGACGCCATGGCCGCCGGGGCCACCCATGCCGCTGCACACGCCGACGACCTCGCCGCCCGAACCGAGGCTGTGCAGCCCGACGACCTCGCCGCGCTGATCTACACCTCGGGCACGACGGGCCACCCGAAGGGCGTCATGCTCACGCACCGCAACTTCGTGAGCAACGTGCAGGCGGCGCTCCAGCGGCTGCCCGTCACCGCCGACGACGTCCACCTGAGCTTCCTCCCCCTCAGCCACGCCTTCGAGCGGACGGCCGGCTACTACGTCATGCTCGCCGCCGGGGGCCGCATCGCCTACGCCGAGAGCATCGACACCGTCTCGAAGAACCTGCCCGAGATCTCGCCGACGGTCTTCGTCTCGGTGCCGCGCCTCTTCGAGCGGGTCTATAACCTGATCCAGAAGTCGGTGCAGGAGGGCCCCGCCGTGAAGCAGCGCCTCTTCGACTGGGCTGTGGCGACGGGCCAGAAGGTGGCGCAGAAGCGGATGATCGGCAAGGAGCCGGGGCCGGTGCTGGCCGCGCAGCACGCG
>JBCCRG010000110.1:0-9716 GCA_039208155.1 Bacteroidota bacterium
GACCGTCAGCAGCGCGCCGGTCTTGACCTCCACGACCGGGCTGAGCTGGTTCGTGTAGTCGGCGCGGAGGTTGTAGATCGCCACGCGGCTGGTGTCCCGCGCATTCGAGAAGCCGACGCTCGTGCGGAACTCGTTGACGCCAAAGGTCGGCTCAGGGAAATAGCCAAAGGGCGACTCGTCGAACGCGACGCCTCCGAATTCGACCTGGGTGGTCGTGTCGCGCGGAGCACCGAGGAACGTGTCGTGCCGGTAGGCGAGGCGGTTGGCGCGCACCTCGTAGAACGAGGTGTTGCTCAGGTTGTGGCTGAACGAGACGCCGACCATGTTGAACTGCGTCTCGGTCGGGTTGTAGTAGTCGGTGGCGAAGAGGCGCGCGTTGAGGAACTCTTCCGAGGTGCCCGAGAACGCCGCCCCCACATCGCGCTGGCGGTCGAACAGGAAGAGGCGCGTGCCGTCGATCTCGCCGAAGGTGTCCGAGAGCCCCGAGCGGCTCGCCAGCGTGCCGTCCTTGTTGCCATAGAGGCCCTCCACGCTCAGCTTCATCCCGCGCGCGACGTTGCTGGTCAACTTGAAGTGGCCCGTGCGCTCAACGAGCGCGTCGGTCTGCATGGGGATGGCGTACTGCGAGGTGTTCTGGCGATACGACGCCCAGAAGCGCAGGTCGCCCAGCTGCTCGCTAATGCCGGGGACCGGCCCGCCGAAGCCCACGTCCACGTTGAGATCGGGCTCGGTGATCTCGAAGTTCTTGCGGTGCTGGTAGAGGAACGCCTGCTGGAGCGCCTCTGGCGTCATGTCGTTGGTGGGGTCGTCGTCGCGGAGGCGCTGCTCGGAGACGGCGATCCAACCCTCGAAGTCGCGGTAGAGCGCGCGCGTCGCCTCGTCCCAGGCCCCGTTGTTGGTACCTGTGAAGGCCACGTCCGGGTCTAGGAAGGGGCGGATCCAGTAGGAGTCAAAGTCGTTGGGCGAGCCGCCAAAGTTTTTCTGCGCCGGGGGGCTGTAGATGACGCGGGCGTAGCCGTTGTAGCGGTTGGGGTCGCCCTCACGGGTGAGGTAGTTCACGACGCCCGCACGCACACCACCGTACTCGGCGGAGAAGCCGCCCTTCTGCACCTGCACCTCGCCGACGGCCGCGACGGGCACGCTCAGGAGCGGCTCGTTGTCGCGCGGGTTGCGCATCATGAAGCCGTTCAGGAAAACGCCCACGGACTGGCGCGACTGCCCGCGAATCTGGAGCCCGTCCTCGACGCCCGCCTGCAGCGTCACGATGCCCTCGATGGACTGCAGCGGCAGCGACTCGATCTCCTCCGCTGTCACGTTGACGCGGCTGTTCGACACGTCGAGTTGCACCGGTGGGCGCTCGGCGCGCACCACGACCTCGTCCAGCCCTGCGGCCTCCTCGCTCAGTTCCACGTCAATCGTCGTGGTGCGGTTGAAGTCGACGTCCACGTCCTCGACGACCAGCGTGGCGAAGCCGATGAAGCTGAAGTCGAGGATGTAGGTGCCAGGCCGGACGTTCAGGATCGTATAGAAGCCATCCAGATCCGTGGAGGCGCCCTGCGTGGTGCCCTCGATGACCACGTTGACGCCTGGCAGCGGGTCGCCCGTGGCGGCGTCGAGCACGCGGCCGGCAATCTTACCACTTTGCGCGAAGGCCGATGGGGCCAGGAGAAGAAGCAGGAGAACCGAGAGCGGTAGCGCTAGTCGCATAGAAGCACCCCCGTCTGGGGCGGTGGTGAGGCGGAACGGGGCGCGGATCGTGCACGTGGTGTGAAGGCGATCCAGGCGAGCGGCAAAGTAGCCCCCGGCTCGTTGCCGTGCAACGCTGAAAGCGGTTCCAAATTTTTCCCAGGGACGCGATATCGCTTTTCTGCGCGTCCTCGTGCACCACGACGAAGCTTGACGCACGTGTCCCGCGCGCCAATGCGACATCGCGCCCACCTTCCAGGCGGTTGCTCGCAGCGCTCAGGGCGATCCGGCGCCTACGGCGTGGCTGGGAAGGTGTACGACGACTGTAGGCCGAGCGGGATGCCGAGCATCCAGTAAGCGAGCAGGAACAGCGACCACGCAACGAGGAAGACCGCGCTGTAGGGCAGCATGATCGACGTGAGCGTGCCGATGCCGGTCGCCTTCACGTAGCGCTGGCAGTAGACCACCACGAGTGGGAAGTAGGGCATCAGCGGCGTGATGATGTTCGACGACGAGTCGCCGACGCGGTAGGCCGCCTGCGTGAGATCTGGCGAGATGCCGACCTCCATCAAGATCGGGACGAAGATCGGCGCCAGGAGCGCCCACTTCGCGCTCGCGGAGCCCACGAACAGGTTCACGAACGCCGTCAGGAAGACGATGCCGAAGATGGTGAAGCCGCCCGGCAGCGAGAGCGCCTTCAGGACCCCCGCGCCCTTCACCGCCAGCAGCGCGCCGATGTTCGAGACGTTGAACGCGTGCACGAAGAGCGCGCAGAAGAACGCCATCACGACGTAGTAGGCCATGCCTTCCATCGCCTTCGTCATCGCGTCCACGACGTCCTTCGATTTCTTAAAGACGCCCGCCACAATGCCATAGACCACGCCCGGAATCAGGAACAGCAGGAAGATCAGCGGCACGATCGACTGCATGATCGGGGCCTGGAACGAGTTCAGCGACCCGTTCGCGTCGCGGAACGCGGAGTCTTCGGGCAGGAGCGACAGCACAAGCAGTACCATGCCGATCACGAGCGCCGCCGTCGCGGCCCAGAAGGCGCGCTTCTCCGTCGGGCTGATGACGCTCATGTCGGGCGCTTCCTCGGCATCGTCGTCCACCGGCGCACTGGCATTCAGGCGCGGCTCTACGATCTTGTCGGTGATCACCCACCCAAGCGCAATGATGAGGATGCTCGACGTCGCCGTGAAGAAGTAGTTGTTGAGCGGGTTGACGAGGATGTCCGGGGCGATGATCTGCGCGGCAGGCTGCGTGAAGCCCTGCAGGAGCGGGTCGAGCGCGGACGGGACCGGGTTGGCGCTGAAGCCGCCGGAGACGCCCGCAAACGCGGCGGCGATGCCTGCGAGTGGGTGCCGCCCTACCGCGTAGAAGATGATGCCGCCCAGCGGGATCACGAGCACGTACCCAGCGTCGATGGCGCTGTGGCTGATGAGGCCCACGAAGATCACCATCGGGGTGAGCAGGCTTTTCGCCGTTCGCCCGAGGAGCAGTTTGATGCTCGTGTTGAAGTAGCCCGCCTCGTCGGCCACGCCCACGCCCAGCATCGCCACGAGGACCACGCCGAGCGGCGCGAAGCTCGTGAAGATGGTCACCATCTGCGAGAGGAACGTCGTCAGCGCAGTGCCGGTGAGCAGGTTGTCCACCCGCAGCGGCTCGCCGGTGCGCGGGTTGAGGTCCGTGAACTCGATCGGCGAGAGCAACGCGGACAGGATCCAGACGATGAGGAGCGATGCGAGGAAGAGCATCGCTGGGTCGGGCAGCTTGTTGCCGACCGTCTCGATGCCGCCGAGCAGGCGGTTGATGAGGCCCGGCTGCGTTTCAGGGGGGCGCTGCTCCGTGGCAGGCTGTTCCGATTGGGAAGCCATAGGGATAGATCGGATTGTGGGTGGGTGGCCGGGGAAAGTACGGGACGGGCTACAGGCTGTCAGCTATCGGCCCTCAGCTATCGGCAGGCTAGCGACCCCTCCACTTCGAGCGCTGAGGGCTGACAGCGATAAGCCTCACAGCACGAGCGTGTGCAGCGGGCGCCCGTAGGCGTCGGCGTAGCGCTCGGCGACGGTGTCGAGGAACGTCGGGAGCAGGAAGGGACGGCCGACCACCAGCATGCAGCCGCCGAAGCCCGTGCCGGTGAGCCGCATCCCGTAAAGCCCCTCGACGCCCGTCCCCTGGTCGTAGACGAACTGCACAGTGGGCGTGCTGTTGCCCCAGTCGTCGCGCAGCGAGGCGTGCGAGACGAGCAGCGTCGCACCGAGCACCTGGCCGTCGCGGCGGTTGAGCGCCATGAGGAGGCGCGACACGCGGCGGTCCTCGCTGAGCAGGTGCCGCACGACGGGCTGCTGGTCGTCGGGGAGCAGCGCGAGCGCGTCGGCGATAAGCCGGTGCTCGACGTCGCGCAGCGTCTGGAGCGGGTCTGCCCCGACGGCGAGCGGGCTCTTGCGCAGCAGCAGCGTCGCCGCCTGCACCTGCGCCGTGCGCAGCTTGAAGAAGTCGGGCGCGAACGGCCCTCCGGGCTTCGCCTCGGGCGGGACGTGGACGAGCCCCCACACGACCTCGTCGCGCGACGGCGGCGCGACCTCCCGGCTCGTCCGCCGCGCCGCATCGACGAGGAGCAGCGACGGCGGGGCCCCGTCGAGCGCCGCGACGCACGCCGCGACGCCGAACGCCCGGCGGGTATACCCCTCGCACGCCTGCTGGGCGTACTGCAGCCGCGCCTCGCGGCTCAGCGGCGGCTGGTCCGGGTCGGCACGCGCGATGGCCTGCACCGCTGCCACCGCGACCGCCGCGACGAGGCTCTCGCCGCAAGCTGGCATCGTGAGCACCACGACCGCCTCGACGGGACACCCGAGCATGTCCGCCACCAGCCCCACGATCTCTTCGGCCACGCGCGCGCTCACCTCGGACATCGGATGCGAGACCGCCGCGCCGATCTCGTCGCGCCCCAGCCGTCCGTAGATCCGCGCGATCTCGACGCGTACGCTGGTCGCCTCGCTCGGCCGCGCGCCCACCGCGATGCCGCCGGGCAGCGGCAGATAAAGCCCGAACCCAGGGAAAAAGTGCGTGTGCTCGGCACTGAGGCCGGTCATCAGCGCCGCGCGCTCGACAGCCGCATCGGTGCCCAGGAGCGCCTCGGCCCGCGCGCCGAGTTCGAGGAGCTGCACGGGCGCATGGGTCACCATGCGTGCCTGCGCGCGCTGGAGCCGCTGCTGTATCGGAAGGGAAGCGCCTGCGTCGTCAGCCGCCGAGCGTACCGGGTCCCAGGTCATCCGTGTCGCGCCGCATCGGTGGGGAGTCGGCCCCGGTCGTCGTGCCGGGGGGTGAAACGAAGCGGCGAATTTACCGGTCCGACCGGACTTACGGTAGTCCCTTCTCCATCCGCGCGCCGCTCAGTCAGCTATCCCCAGCCGCGTTCCTGGATCGAGGTCAACGCCGTTGAGGAAGTCGATGGCAGCCATCCGGCGCTTGCCCTGGCGTTGCAGTTCGAGCACCTCCAGCGCGCCGGTTCCACATGCCACCACGATCCGCCCCTCCGCCCTGAGCACTTCCCCCGGGGCTCCGCTCCCCTCGGCTCGGCGGGTGCGGTAGAGCTTCAGCGTCGCGCCGTCGAGCGTCGTCCAGGCGGCGGGGTAGGGCGAGAGCCCCCGGACGTGGTTGTGGACGGCCTCTGCCGAACGCGCCCAGTCGATCTCGGCGTCCTCCTTGAACAGCTTCGGTGCTGGGCTGGCCAGCGCATCGTCCTGCGCCTGGCCTACCGCCTCGCCTCCCTCGATGAGCCGCACCGTCTCGACGACGACGCCTGCCCCGAGATCGGCCAGCGTGTCATGCAGCTCGCCCGCCGTCGTGTCCGGCCCGACGGGCACAGACTCCTGCAGCAGGATCGCCCCCGTGTCGACGCGGCGCTGGAGAAAGAACGTGGTGACGCCCGTCTCCGTAGCCCCTTCCATCAGCGCGCGGTTGATGGGAGCCGCCCCGCGGTACGCTGGGAGCAACGAGGCGTGGAGGTTGAACGCGCCAAGCCGGGCCGCCTCGTAGACTGCTGGCGGGAGGATGCGAAACGCGACCACCACGATGATGTCGGGCGCGAACGCCTGCACCTGTGCTGCGAAATCGGGATCCTTCACCGACGCGGGCTGCCACACGTCGAGGCCGTGGCGCTCGGCGGCCTGCTTCACCGCCGTCGGCGACAGCTTCTGCCCGCGCCCGCGCCGCTTGTCGGGCCCGGTCACCACGACCGGGCGATACCCGGCTGCCACAAGCGCGTCGAGCGACGGCACGGCGAAATCAGGGGTGCCCATGAAGAGGAGCGAAGCTCTCGGCTGTTGGCTGTCGGCCATCGGCAGGGAAAGTCAGACACAGAAGAGCCCCTGTGCTCCGAGCGAACACAGGGGCTTCAGAACATACGGGGAACGCACCGACAGCCGATAGCTGACAGCCCCTGCTACATCCGCGTCCGGTCGTCGTGGATGGGGTAGAGGAGCCGGTAGTTGCCGAAGCCACGCTCGTCCACGAAGATGAAGCGGCGGCCGAGGCGGTTGTAGTACCAGATCTCGTAGGGCTCGACGTTGTAGTTGAAGGTGTGCTCCTCCACGAGGTCCGGTTCGCCGAAGCGGACGAAGACCTCACCGCGGTCGGTATTCCAGCCGTTCTCGCTGAAGCGGCTGTAGTTCTCGTTGGCGAAGAACACACGGTAGTAGTACTCTTCCATGCGCTCGTTGCGGCGCGTGCCGGGCGTGGGATCGCGGCGCTCCCAGAAGGACACGAACCGGCGGAGGCGCTCCTCCTGCGTGGGCGCATCCAGGATGTCCCGCACGTCGCGCTCCTTCGCCACGTAGCGGAGCTGCGCGATGGCCGCGTCGAGGTCCTCGATCTGGGCGGCGAGGCCCGTCCAGCGTACGTCGAACGACTTCGTCACCTGGGCAAGCGGGCCGCCGTCCTGCTCGCTCAGGGCGAAGGTCAGCTGGTAGGTCCCGGCCTTGAAGTCCTCCATCGGCAGTGCGAGCGTCGCGGGCGAGGTGCCGGGTTGCACGTCGATGCGCGTCTCACCCTGGACTTCCGGCTTCCCAGCTTCGGCCTCGTCGTCGGCAGGCTCCATGCCCAGCAGCCCGCGCGCCACGTTGCGCGCCGACGGCAGCTCGCGACTCCGCGCGATGGGCACGATCTCGTACGTCACCGTCAGTGTGCGCGCCCGGTCGCTGTAGACCTCGTAGAAGAGCGTCAGTTCGTCACGGTCCATGTACAACACGTTGGCGACGTTCGGGGCCAGGGTCTGCGCCTCCGGGTCGTAGCGGTCGAGCAGGAGCGGGCCCGCGAGCGCGATGCCTGTGCGGTAGTCTGGCACGTCGACGGCGGCCTCGCGCACGAACGTCCGGCGGCTCGATCCATCCTCCAGCTGCATCTCGACGAGGTAGCGCCCCGTCGGCAGCGTGACCGACTGCGTGGTGTGGTCGAACAACGAATCGGCCTGCGTGGCCTCGTAGATCGGCACGGCTACGCGCCGCTCCCACTGGCGGCTCTCAACGAGGGTGCGTGCGTTGCCGTCGGCGTCGGCGCGGTAGATGTCGGCCGTGATCGTGTAGGTCGCCACGAAGCCTTCGTCGAGGCTCAGGAAGCGGAGGTTCTGGTAGGGCGCGGCGGCGTAGAGATCGAGGCGGCCCTGGTCGCTCCCCTCCTGACCGGCGACGGGCACCACCATCGTCTCGGCGAAGAACTCGGGCTCGTAGGCGGTCGGCTGGCTGAGGGCCGTCGGAGCCGTGAGGGCAACCACCGCGAGGACCGGGACCGCGAGCAGCATCCGCCGGAGGAGCCCCGCAGGCGCGGTGAAAATGAGACGACAGGCAGCCATAGGGAGCGAGGTCGTGGCAAGAGGCATGGGCCGAGGGGCGAATCGACAAGACACACGCGAGCGCGGCGCGGTTCTGCAGGTGTGCGACTCCGTCTTCTCCGCGCTGCGAGCAACGTAAACATCCGGCAGCGGGCGAGGCAAGGCACGCCGCACGCCCTCCAACCGTCGCTCGCTGCGCCGAACGGAGCCCGTGCTAGGCCGAATGGCAGCACGCGCCCGCCCCGGCACCGTGCGGTCCCGGCACCGTAGCGTCCCGGCACAAACCGTCCCGTGCATGGCGCTATGCCCCCGGCCCTACTGGAAGAGCGCCTGCACAAACGCGCGCCGGTCGAACACCTGCAGGTCGTCGATGCCCTCGCCGACGCCGATGTACTTGACGGGGATCTGAAACTCGTTCGAGATGCCGATCACGATGCCGCCCTTCGCGGTGCCGTCGAGCTTGGTGAGGACGAGGCCGGTCACGTCTACGGCTTGCGTGAACGCCTCGGCCTGTCGGATGGCGTTCTGGCCCGTTGAGGCGTCGAGGACGAGCAGCACCTCGTGCGGAGCCCCGGCGACCTGGCGGTCCATGACGCGCTTCACCTTCGTGAGCTCGTCCATGAGCCCGAGCTTGGTGTGGAGCCGCCCGGCGGTGTCCACGAGCACCACGTCGGAGCCGCGCGCGTTGGCTGCCGCCAGCGTGTCGAAGGCGACGGCGGCGGGGTCGGCCCCGTGGTACTGCTTGATGATCTCTACGTCGGAGCGCTGCGCCCAGATGTCGAGTTGCTCAATGGCGGCAGCGCGAAACGTATCGGCCGCCCCGAGGAGAACCGAGCGTCCTGCCTGCTTGTAGCGGTGCGCGATCTTGCCGATGGAGGTCGTCTTGCCGACGCCGTTGACGCCCACCACCATCACGACGTGCGGCTGGTTGGGCAGCGGCGCATCGAAATCGGCTGGGCGGTCGGGCGCGTTGGAGAGCATCAGGTCGGCGATCTCCGCGCGGATGATGCCGTCGAGCTCAGACGTGGAGACGTACTTGTCGCGCGCCACCCGCGCCTCGATGCGCCGGATGATGTCCACGGTGGTCTTCACGCCGACATCGCTCGTGACGAGGACTTCTTCGAGGTTGTCGAGCACCTCGTCGTCCACGCTGTCCTTGCCTGCGACCGCGCGGCTGAGTTTGCCGAAGAAGCTCGTGCGGGTCTTCTCCAGGCCAGCTTCGAGCTTTTCCTGCTCTTTCTCCTTCTTGCCGAATCCAAACAGGGCCATCGTTGGGGTGTGAGGGTAGGTGCGTATAGAAGCCTGCTCTTTTCTCACCAGTTCTGTCATGCTGAACTCGATTCAGCATCTCATCAGACCAGCAGAGATCCTGAATCAAGTTCAGGATGACAGGGATAAAGGTGACGCGTCAGCCGAGCCCCGCGCGGCGGCGGGCCTCAGGGAGTTGGCTGCGGATGAGGGTGCCGTTTTCGTCGAGCGGGGCGTACGGCCCGAGACGCATGATGGTTCGGAAGCGCGCCGTGTAGCGGATGATCGAGAGCGCCATGACCCCGGCCGTACCGAGAACGAGCGCGTCCATGACCTCGGGGTCCGCCTTGAGGAGCGCCGCGAGGACGGTGAGCGCAAGCAGCGCCACGGCCAGCTTGCCCGTCCAGAGGCTCGTCGTGAACTTGCCGAGCCGCCGCGTCTGGAGCAGCCCGCCGATGGCGAGGATGCTGTCGCGCACGATCACGAGCAGCACGAACCACAGCGGCAGGCTCGGCCCGGCGGTCTCGGGCCGCGTGAGCAGCGCCACCGTCACGAAGGCCGCCACGAGTTTGTCGGCCGTCGCGTCGAGCACCTTCCCCCACTCAGAGACGGTGTTGGTCGCGCGGGCCACGTACCCGTCGAAGAAGTCGGTGGCGATGCCTGCGACGATCAGCCCAAACATCCAGCCGAGCGGGCCGCCCTGGTAGACGAGCACCGTGATCGGCGCGATGAGGACGACGCGGCTGAGCGTGAGCAAGTTGCCGGGTGTCCAGAAGCGCCCCATGTCCGGGAACGCCGGGTGCGACGGCGGCGGCACGGCAGGCCGCCCCTCCTCAGGAGGACAGGCATCGCGCGGGGTGGACTCGGGAGCAGACATCGGCAGGAGGAAGCTAGCCTTACAAAATAGGCGGTGCCCTGCGGAGGCGCGGTAAATTCGGCGCTGGTCTTCCTC
>JBCCRG010000111.1:0-9691 GCA_039208155.1 Bacteroidota bacterium
GGACTACACGTCGTCCTCGTAGTCCTCCAGCGCCTCTTCCTCCTCGGCCGCGAGCTGGTCGCGGAGAGCAGCGAGGCCTGAGAGCTCGCCCAGCGTAGCCGGGCCGCTCGACGCGCGCTGGTAGTCGCGTACGGCGCGCTGCTCCTCCTGGCGAGCCTTCGACTTCTCGGCGCGCTCGGCGTGGCGCTCGGCGCGCTCCGCCGCCATGCGCTTGGCCGTCTCCGACAGGATGATCTGCCGGTCGTTGCGGTCGAGGCGGATCACCCGCAGGTTGAGCTCGTCGCCGATGGCGTACGTCTGCGTCGGGTCGCCCTGGCGCTCCAGGTGGCTCGACGGCACGAAGCCTTCGGCCTCCAGCGGAAGCTCCACGACCACGCCCGAGCCGTTCACGTCCGTCACCTTCGCAGGCGTATCCGTGTCCACGGCGTAGGCCGTCGCGTACTGCTGCCACGGGTCGGTCTGCACCTGCTTGTGGCCCAGCGAAATGCGCCGCTTGGCGACGTCGATGTCGAGGATCTGGACCTCGATCTGGTCGCCCTTCGACACCACCTCGCCCGGGTGCTTGACCCGCTTCGTCCACGAGAGGTCCGAGACGTGCACCAGGCCGTCGATGCCCGGCTCGATCTCGACGAAGGCCCCGAAGTTGGTGAGGTTGCGCACCTCGCCCCGGGTGACCGAGCCGACCGGCATGCGGTCGAGGATGCCCTCCCACGGATCGGGCTCGAGCTGCTTCATGCCCAGCGAGATCTTCTTGTCCTCGGTGTCGATCCGGAGGATCTTGACCGGCACGATCTGGCCGAGCTGCACCTTCTGGGTGGGGTGCTTGATGTGCTCCGTCCAGGACATCTCCGAGATGTGGACGAGGCCTTCGATGCCCTTCTCGAGCTCGACGAAGGCGCCGTAGTCGGTGATCGAGACCACGCGGCCCTCGACCTCCTGGCCCTCGGCGAACTTCTCTTCGATGTTCTCCCAGGGGTGCGGCAGAAGCTGCTTGTAGCCCAGCGAGATGCGCTGGCGCTCCTTGTCGTAGTCGAGGACGACCACGTTCATCTTGGTGTCGAGCTCCACGACCTCGCTCGGGTGGCCGACGCGGCCCCACGAGAGGTCGGTGATGTGGAGCAGGCCGTCGACGCCACCGAGGTCGATGAAGACCCCGAAGTTGGTGATGTTCTTGACGATGCCTTCGAGCACCTGGCCCGGCTCCATCGAGTCGAGGATCTGCTTGCGCTGTTCGAGGAGGTCCTTCTCGATGAGGGCCTTGTGGCTCACGACGACGTTGCCGTTGGCCGGGTTGGTCTTGACGACCTTGAACTCCATCGTCTTGCCAAGGTAGACGTCGAAGTCGCGCACGGGGCGGACGTCCACCTGGCTGCCGGGCAGGAAGGCCTCGGCGCCGAGGAGGTTCACGATCATGCCGCCCTTGATGCGGCGGATGATGGTGCCTTCGAGCACCCCGCCCGTCTCGAACGCCTCGTCGATGGTCTGCCAGCGGCGGAGGTCGTCTGCCTTGGTCTTCGAGAGGATGAGTTGGCCGCGGCGGTCTTCGAGGCGGTCCACGTAGACGTCCACCTCGGTCCCGATCTCCAGCTCGCCGTCGAACTCGTTTTTCGAGATGACGCCGTCCGACTTGAAGCCGATGTCGATGACGTATTCCTTGTCGCTGATGGCGACGATGCGGCCGGCGACGATCTCGTTCTCGGTCACGGACGACATCGAGGCTTCGTAGAGCGCGAGCAGTTGCGCGTCTTTGTCCTCAGCGTCGTCGGGCGCGCGCTCGTTCTCGAGCGCTTCGAGCTCGGCGAGCGTGATGGAGCGACCCTGGATCTCGCCCGTGTAGCCGAGCAGGCCACCGGTGTGGACGAGCGCGTCGGCGTCGTCTACCGAGGTGAGGGCGGTCGTCTCGACGGCGGGCGCGACCTCGTCGCGGTCGGTGTTGACCTCGCCGAACTCGTCCTTGACGGCTTCGAGGGCGTCGTCCACCTTGTCGTCGAGGAGGCGCGTGTCGTCACCGGGTTCGTCCGGCGGGATGACAGCGGCCGTAGCCACTTCGACGGGGTCCGGCATGTGGGACGACTCCGCGAGGGCGGCCTCCACGTCGGTCTGCGGCTCCTCGCTGGAGGCGTCTGCCTCGCTAGTCGCTTCGTCGGAGGCGACCGCATCGGCAACGGCTTCCACCGCAGCTTCGGCGGTCTCCTTCACCGTCTCGGCGGCCGCAGCCGCGGCTTCGGTGACGGTCTCGGCGGCCGAAGCGACGGCTTCCTGGGCCTGGTCCACGAGGCTTCCGTCGCCACCCGCGTTGGCGGCGTCGGTCGTCTCGGGTTTGGGGGTGTTGGTCTCGTTGGACATATAGGATTCCTGGCGTGGGTCGGTCCCCGCATCGACGGGGCGAGAGGAGCCGACCGGCCTCGTTGGGTCTAGGTTGGAAAGCGCGCGACCACCCCTCCTCTCTTCGGGGGCAACCACGAGTGGCCCCCGCATCACGCCTCCCGCAGGGATGGCAATCCGTGACGTCAGGGGGAACCGACTACACGACCGACGGCCCGCCTCGTTCCGCGATACAGTGAAGAACGTGTTCGACTTGCGCTTCGATGGAGCACGTCGTCGTGTCGATCACGATCGCGTCGTCGGCTTTGCGGAGCGGCGCGTGAGCCCGCTCGGTGTCGCGGCGGTCGCGCTCGGCGATCTCGGCCCTCACTGTTGCGAGACTGGGCACCGTCGCGAGACTGGGCGGGGCTTCGCCGCGCTGGACACACTTGCGCACCAGCTCCGAATGCCGTCGCTCAGCGCGGGCGTCGAGGTCGGCCTCCATAAACACCTTCACGTCGGCATCGGGGAAGACGACCGTCCCGATGTCCCGCCCATCGAGGACCACGCCGCCGCCCTCGGCCACGAGGCGGTGCGCCGTGCCACGCTGCACGTCGAGGAGCGCCGCGCGTACGGGACCAAGCGACGACACCTGGCTCGCGGCCACGCCGACGTCCGGCGTTCGGATCTGCGCCGTGACGTCCTCGCCGCTGAGCACGACCCGCATCCCCTCCGCGTCCGGCTCAATGCGGAGGTCGAGGCCAGGTAGCACCGCTGCTGCGCCGTCCTCGTCGAAGGCCGCCTCTCCCCGCAGAAACGCGAGTCCGACGGTACGGTAAATCGCGCCCGTGTCGAGGTAGAGCCAGCCAAGCCGCTTGGCCACGAGCCGCGCGGTCGTGCTCTTCCCAGAGCCAGCAGGGCCATCGATGGCAACGATCATGGGCGGCAGACGACCAGGTCTTAGCGAGCAGAACAGGAAGGCGAGATGGGGGCCCTTCATCAATGCAAGCACCGCGCACGGTGGCGTCGCAGGGCGCAGAGTCACATGAGCATGCGATTGAACGCACAGGGCGTGGCGGACAACTTACGCATGTCCCGGTGTCGCCCTGACGATGGGCTCGTGACTCGGCGGGACGGCTCCATCTCAACCCAGCCTCAGACCGATGCGTCGCCTGCTTCTTCCCGCGCTCCTTTTCGCCGCCACGCTGCCCGCATCGGCGCAGAACGACGTGATCCCCAACGCCAGCTTCGACGTGTGGAATGCGCTCGACCCGGTGGACTGGCTCGTCACGAACGACACCGACATGAACTTCCGCAACGTGGATGCTGTGGGGAACGCGCGCAGCGGCCCGTTCGCCGCGCAGATGACGGTCGTCCCCGTCCCAGGCTTCCCGTCGATCCCGATCACGCCCGCGATGGAAACCTGCCCGCCTAACACGTGCCGGGACGACAGCGACACCACGTTTGACGAGGCGACCTTCCCTGTCTCGGTGCGGCACGAGGCCTTCTGCGGCTACTACAAGGCGTCGCTCCTCGGTGGCGACAAACTCTTGCTCGGGCCAATCCTCACCCTCGGCGACGAAAGCCCGGTTGCGATCCTGAACCAAAACACGGGCGACGGCTTCATCAGCGAGAACGCAGACGACTGGACGCGCTTCGTGAAGCCCTTTACGTATGTCTCCGACGCGACGCCTACTGCCGGCGTGGTCGTCTTTACGATTGTGGCGGAGTCGTTCCCGAGCCAGGACTTCCCCACTGTGGGCTCGACGGCCGCGCTGGACGACCTCTACCTCTGTGACCTCGACGGCAACCCGACCGGCGAGGGAGGCGGCGGCCTCGACAGCGGCGATGCCCTCCTCATCGTCGACGACGCCAACACGCCCACCTTCGCTGACCAGAACGTCGAGGGCCTGCTCGGCTCGCTCGGCTTCGACGTGCTTGTGCGCTCCGACGAGGCTGCTTCCAACTCCGACGCGGAGGACAAAGCGATCATCCTGATCTCCGGCTCCGTCGATCCCGCCGTCCTGACAGCCAACTACGACGCTACGGCGGTCCCGCTCATCGTGTGGGAACCCGAACTCTACGACGACCTCCGCCTCACCACGGCCTCGGGCGCGACCGCCTCGGTGACGGACCTCACCATCGTTGAGGAGACCCACCCCATCGCGGTCGATTTTGCAGCGGGCGACACGACGGTCTACGCCGTGGACTCACCGATGACGTTCGGCCAGCCGGGCGGCGATGCCGTGACGGTCGGTGCCGTCGATGGCCAAGCCGTGCTCTTCGCCTACGACGACGAGGCCGCGATGGTGAGCGGCACCACGCCTGCCCGCCGCGTCGGGTTTTTCGCCGACCAAGACGGTCTCAGCGAAACGACAGGGGCAGGCGTCCAGCTTCTGGAGAACGCCATCATCTGGGCCGCCGACCTCGACCTGTCCGTGGCGGTAGAGCCGATCCGCGGTGCGACGCCAACGACGCTCACGCTTGCCACCACCTTCCCGAACCCGTTCGTGGGCTCGACGACCATCGAGTACGCCCTGCCCGAGGCGGGATACGTATCGCTCGAGGTCTACGACGTGATGGGGCGTCGCGTGGCCGTTCTCGCTGACGAGATGCAGGCCGCCGGACGCTACAGTGCCTCGTGGAGCGCCGAGGGGCTCGCGGCAGGCACGTACGTCGCCGTGCTGCGAGCGGATGGACAGATGCAGACCCGCCGGATGGTCCTCATGTGGTAACCGACGCGGCGTCGGCAGCCCGGAGAAGCCGGCTACGGTCGTCCTCAGCTGCCGACGTCGGCCTTCACGATGGTGAGCGCGCCGGGATAGCGGATCGGACCCAGGGCGGTGTTGATGCTGGGCGTGGCTTGCAGACGAATCTCCTTGCCACTGCCGCCGAGGTCGGACACCGCGAGCGCGAGCTCGACGAGGTCGGGGAGGTTGTTGCCGAAGAACTGGATCAGGTCGAGGCGGATGTCGAGGGGGATGCCGACGGTCTGGCCGGGTGGCAGGAGCGTCTCGTTGTTGTAGGTGCCGCTAACCGTCTCAGAGCCATCGAGGAAGAGCGTCCAGTCGAAGTTCACGAGGCGGGCCGCCGTGGCGTTCTCGCTCGGGTTGGTCGCGTCCACGAACAGCGTGAAGTTCAGGGGCAGTTCGCCGCGCGTGACGGCCGTGCCGAGTTGCAGGAGTTGGACCGCGCTGAGGTCGTTGTAATTCTGCAGGCTCGTGAGCGGTACGCCGCCGATCTGCGTGTCCGCCGTCCGGTCCAGCGCAAAGGCCACCCGCTGCAGCGCTGCGATCTGTTCGAGCGCGGTGCACCCGCCGATGGAGACGGCCAGGACAGCGAGCAAGGCTCCGCGAAGCGCGAAGAGTCGGAAGGAGGCAACAGACATGAGGATGAGAAACGGCTTCGTGAAGGAGGCATGCGCCCACGGTGAACAGGTGACGCGGGCAGCGCGGAGGCGACGCGAATAAGGTACGCCGCCCTCCGTCGCGCGCCTCGATTTGGAACGCGCGCCCCGACCGCCGAATTTGGTGCGGCCTGTTCGCCTAGCCGTAACCCTGGGCGTTCCGTGCACCTACCTCCCCCCGTATGCTCGACCGGCTTTCCGCTTTCCAGCGCTTCCGCCTCGCCAGCGTGCTGCTGACGCTGGCTGCGCTTCCGCTCCTCGGGCTCCTGTCCGCAGGCCTCGCTCCGACGCTTTCAGTGGAAGAAGCGTCCGTTGACGTGCCAGCCCCCGCTGCTCTTGCTGCGCCCATCGTGGAGCGCGCGCCCGCCGCTCGGCTCATCGCCGAGGGCAAGGCGAGCTACTACGGCCCCGGCCTCGAAGGCAACCGCACCGCCAACGGCGAGATCTTTCGCATGAGTGCGCTCACCGCCGCGCACCGCTCGCTCCCGTTCGGCTCGCGCGTCCGCGTGACCAACCTGCGCACCGGCAAGACGGTCGTCGTGCGCATCAACGACCGCGGCCCGTTCGTAGGACGCCGCATCATTGACCTCTCGAAGGAAGCCGCCCGGCAGATCGGCATGGTGCGGCGCGGCACCGATCAGGTCCGCCTCGAACTCCTCCCAAGCAGTAACGCACCTGAGGCGTCGCGCGAGGCATGAGCGCCGAGGGGAGCGGCTCGGGCCTGCGCAAGCTGCGGATCGAGGAAATCGCGCGTCCGTCGCTGCCGGAGTTGGCTACCCTCCCTCGGCACCCCATCGTCGTCGTAGCGGATCATGTCCGGTCGGCGCACAACGTTGGGGCGCTGCTCCGCACGAGCGACGCGGCGCGCGTGGCCCACGTCTACCTCACCGGCATCACACCGACGCCTGCGCATCGCGCTGTGACGAAGGCGAGCCTCGGTGCCGAGGACAGCGTCCCGTGGAGCCACCACACCGACATCCAGCCCGTGCTCGATCAGCTCCGCGCGGAAGGCTTCACGCTGATGGCACTCGAGCAGACCACATCGCCGACCTACCTCGCGGATCTGAATTCGAGCCTTAGCTCTGCAGCGCTGATCGTAGGCAACGAGGTAGAGGGCGTGCAACAGGCCGTGCTCGACCGCTGCGACCTCGCGCTGGAGTTGCCGCAGTACGGCGCGAAACACTCGCTCAACGTCTCCGTCGCGTTCGGCATCGCGCTCTACGGCCTCCTCGACCGACTCGAGATTTTGGATATATGATTTTCGATTTGTGATTGGCGACGTTCTTTCATGCGAATACCCAATCGGAAATCCGAAATCTTAAATCCAAGATTCAGACCCGGTAGTCTTTCACCTGCTTCGTCGTCTGTCCAGTTTTCGTGACGAAGCAGTTCATCGAACCGGAGACGGGATCGGCGATCTGACGGACGCCGTAGCGGTCAGTCTTGGAGGCGGGCTCGTCGAAGTAGCGGTTGGACGTGGCGCAGTAATACGTCCCGCGCTTGCGGTCGAGGTCGGTGCGCGGCGCGGGGAGGCGGTGCAGCCGCTCGACGTAGGTGCAGACATAGTCGGCGTCCTCGCTATCGATGGGGTGCTTCTCGGCGAGGACGCAGCCGTCGCACTTGGGGCTGCGCGCCGTGCAGGTGTAGCGCCCGTGGAGGATGAGCAGGTGGTGCGCCTCCGCCCACGTCTCGCGCGGGAGGACCCGGCGCAGCCCCTTCTCGACGGCCAGTGGCGTCGGCGCGTCGTTGACGAGCCCGACCCGGTTCGCTACGCGGAAGACGTGCGTATCGACCGCAATCGCCGGCTCGTCGAAGGCAACAGCTACGACAACGTTCGCCGTCTTGCGCCCCACCCCCGCGAGCGTGGTGAGCTCTTTGTGCGTCCGAGGCACCTCGCCGCCGAAGTCGTGGACGAGCATCCGTGCAGTCTTGGCGAGCGCCTTGGCCTTGTTGTTGGGGTACGACACCGAGCGGATGTACGGGAAGATCTCGTCAGCCTCGGCCTGCGCCATTGCCTCCGGCGTCGGATACGCTGAAAACAGGTTAGGCGTGACCATATTTACACGTTTATCTGTGCATTGCGCTGAGAGAATCACAGCCACGAGGAGTTGGAATTCGCTCCCGTACGTGAGTTCGGTTTCCGGGCGCGGGATGCGCTCGCGGAGCCGGTCGAGCAGGACCGTGGCGCGGGTGGTTCGGGAGAGGGGCATTGAGGCAAGAGAGGAGATGGGCAGCACGCCGTTCGCGCAGGACGCATCAAGATGCACGGCGGGCATTCGCCCAAACGGAGCGCGGGCGGCAGGGCCCAAGCCTTACCACCCGCGACGGGAAGCGATCCAAGAACAGCGCGCCTACCAGAACAAGACGACCACGATGGCTGTGAGGATGAGCAGCACGAGCGACTGCACCCGATAGTTCTTCCACGCCGGGACGCCCTGCAGCGCCTGCGACTCCGCGCGCCACGTGGCCGGACTCCACGTCAGTTCGTCCGTCTTTTCGCGCGGCGGCGGCTCGGTCGCCAGGCTGACCGCGATCATGGCGATCATGCTGATGCCGAGCAGGATCGGCGCGAGGTAGAGGAAGTTTAGGTCGAAGTCCGTCGTGATTGTAGCCACGAGGAAGCCGACCGCGGCGAGGTGGCCGACGGCGAGCCCTGCGAGGGCCCCGTGGCCGTTGGCGCGCTTCCAGAAGACACCGAGGATGAAGAGCGCGAGCGCGGGCGGTGCCACGTACGCCAGCGTGGTCTGGAGATACGACCACAACGTGTCGAAGCCGATGATGATCGGGCTCCACACAATGGCGATGAGCATGCAGATGCCGGTCACGATCCGCCCGATCCGAACCAAGGCCTTAGGCGTAGTGTCGGGGCGGAATTTCTTGATGAAGTCCATCGTCACGAGCGTCGAGGCGGCGTTGAGCGTCGAGTCGACCGACGACATGATCGCGGCGAGCATGGCCGTGAGCACGAGGGCGCGAAAGCCGCCTGGTAGGAGGTCGAAGAGCAGCGTCGGGAAGACCTGGTCGGGCCGGGGGATATCCGGGTAGAGCACGATGGCGAACGTGCCCGGCATCACCATCAGGAAGAGGATCGGGATCTTGAGAAGCCCGCCGAAGAGCGCGCCCCAGCGCCCGTGGTCGAGGTTCTTAGCGCCGAGGACACGCTGGACCATGAACTGGTTGGTCGTCCAGAAATAGAAGCCAAGCAGGAAGACGCCGGTTACAAGGCCAAGCCATGGCATCCCGTTTTCTACGTCAAGCGGGTGGATGAGCGAAAGGGTGTGCTCGCCCCTGTTGGCTTCGGTGGCCGCCTCGACCGCCGCCCAGCCGCCGTCGAAGCCGCCGATCGCGTTCCAGGCCATCCACGACACCGCCGCCGCGCCGACGAGGAGCAGCGTCCCCTGGATCGCGTCGGTGTAGACGACCGCCTTCAGGCCCCCCGCGATAGTGTAGGCCCCAGCGACGAGCGCCAGGATCGTCATCGTTCCCCAGAGCGGGAAGTCGGGGTAGAGCAGTTCGACGACCAGCGCACCCGCGAAAAGGGCGGCGGCGGTATCGACGACGACGGAGAGGAAGATCGAGACGCCCGAGAAGTAGGTCCGGCTGCGCCCGTCGAAGCGCTTCTCCAAAAACTCGGGCATCGTGTAGATCCCGCTCTTGATGTAGAACGGCAGGAAGAAGAGCACGAACACCACAAGCACCATCGCCGCCATCCACTCGTAGTTGTAGACGGCGAGCCCGATGCCCCCGTACGCCTCGCCCGCCATCCCGATCATCGACGACGACGAGAGGTTGGAGGCGAGCAGACTGATGCCGATGAGCCCCCACGTCAGCGAGCGGCCTGCGAGGAAGTAGTCCTCGCCGTCTTCGGTGCGGCGCGAGAAATAGACGCCGATGCCGAAGATGAGGAGGCCGTAGAGGACGACCGCGGCGATGTCGAGCGGCGTGAGGGTAAAGGTGGGCATGAGGGGGGTGCAGGCAAGA
>JBCCRG010000112.1:0-9582 GCA_039208155.1 Bacteroidota bacterium
CCAGCCCCGCCAGGCGGCTCGCGGCATAGACGAGGCCGATGGTCAGCAGCGCGCCCAGCAGCGCCGCGCCGGAGCCGCGCAGCATCGACCGTCCGTGCGAGAGCCACGCGCCCGCGAAGCAAAAGAGCGCCGTCAGGACCAGCGCTGCCGCCAGCACACCGCCCAGCAAGGCCGCGAAGGCGAGCATCGTGAGCGGCTCCGGCATGGGCCCCGAGCGCTCGAAGTAGGCCAGCGTCGCGTCGCGCAGGACGGAGCGCACCCCCGTGGCGACGAGCACGAGCACGCCCGTGCCGACAGCCCCGAGGAGGGCCCCGCCTAGCAGGCCCCGCCACGCCGTGCGACGCTCGGAGGTGCGGTCGAGCCGCCGCCCCATCCGCAGGGCGAGGTCCAGCACGGCGAGCGCCGCTAGCACCGACGCGACCGCCGTCACGATCAGGTCGCCGAGCGTGCGCGCCACGCCCGCGCCGAGGTCGGAGGCCAGGTTCGACGGGTCGAAGAGCGGGGCCAGGACGGGCGCCGGGCGGATCCACCGCGCGGGCACATCCATCGCGAGCAGGCCGTAGCGCGCGGCCACGAAAGCGATCAGGCACGCGAGGAGCGACGCCACGGCCCGCGCCCACGCTTCGGGGGTGCGCACCGAGCTAGCGTAGGCCAGCACCAGCCCGTGCGCCATCCACATCCCGGCGATCATCCAGCCGAGCAAGACGACGACCCAGAAGAGCTGCACCGACTGCCAGCGCTCCACCGCCGCGTCCAAGAGCACCTGCGGCGACGGCCGGGCGACCACGAGGCGGGCCAGCGGCGTCCCGTCACTGCCGCGCAGCAGCGTCCCCTGCTCGATGGCGGTCAGGACATCCGCGCGGTCGAACACGACGGAGAAGGGCAGCCCGGCCGCCTCGCGCCAGGCCTCAGCCACGCTATAGTCCTGGAGGTAGCGGTTGCGCACGGGGACGCGCTGCTCGACGAGCCGCATCGCCCGCACCGCGCCGAGGGTGTCGCCCTGGCTCACGACCGGCTGCCAGACTACGAGCGCCCGCCGCGTCGCCCCGTCGCCGACGATGCCCGTCTGCGTGCGGCGTAGCCACGTCGAGTCCTGGGCAGCGGTGCCAAGCGGCAGGCTGAAGCCCTGCCACCCGATGAGCTCCTGCGCGGGCGTGTACACCTCCACCGCGACCCGCCTCGGGAGCGCGAGGTCGCTCAGATAGCGGTACATCGCCTCGGTGTCGGCTTCTGGGCTTGCCGTCGGGGCCTGGCCCACGGCAGCCCGCAGGCCCGCCTGGATAGCGCCTATCCGGGCGACGCGACGCGCGAGGTCGGTCTGCTGGTCCTCCAGCACCATCAGCCGGTGAGCACCCGAGCGCTCCAGGCTGGCGGCCGCTTCAGCCGTCTCAGCATCGGCGTTGGCGGCGATGTCGCGCAGCGACCAGCGCTCCCCCAGCCACGTCCCGCCGAGTAGCAGCAGCAGGACCACCACGCCGAGCACGAGCCGGCGCAGGAGCGCACGCGGCGACAGCGAGAGCGGGGAGGCGAGCAGGTCGGCCATGACCGGGGGCAGGGAAGCCCAGAACGTAGAGGGAGCGCAGGAGGCGAACAGCCCAGGGGGTACCCGCTCCCAATATCGCGTTTCCTCGGCGCGACTACGACAGGGCGGCTAAGCAGGAAGGCAGAAGGAGGAAGGCAGAAGGAGGAAGTGACGGTCTCGGGTCTTCGGGAGCGCGACGGCCTGAGAAGCCGCCCTCGGGGCGTCCCGGTCACACAGCGACGGGTCCACACGGTGGCGAGGTCTCACCGAAACACCGCAGCACGTTGGCACACGTGCTTGTCACCAACCAAGACCACAAAGAAGCCCCGGCCTCTGCTGGATCCCATGGTCCAGGAGGCCGGGGCATGCTGGAGCGGCGGTTCCCAGGCCGCCGACTCCTCCCACCGCCGCTGCGAATGCAAGCGCAGCGGCCCTAGAGTCGCGCTAGAACTGCGCCGCTTCGGTCGAGTGCGCCATCGCGCCCGTGGATGCCTTGCCACAGGTGATGGCCGTGCGCACCTCGTCGAAGTAGCCCGTGCCGACCTCGCGCTGGTGCTTCGTGGCCGTGTAGCCGCGATCTTCGCTCGCAAACTCGGCCTCCTGCAGCTGCGAGTAGGCAAACATGCCGTCGGTTTTGTAGCCGTGCGCCAGGTCGAACATGCTGTAGTTGAGCGTGTGGAAGCCCGCCAGCGTGATGAACTGGAAGGTGTAGCCCAGCTTGGCGAGCTCCTTCTGGTAGACGGCCAGCTCGGCGTCACCCATGTGCTGCTTCCAGTTGAAGCTTGGCGAGCAGTTATAGGCGAGCAGCTGGTTCGGGTACTTCGCCTGGATCGCCTCGGCGAAGATGCGGGCCTGCTCCAGGTCGGGGTGGCTCGTCTCCATCCACACGAGGTCGGCGTAGGGCGCGTAGGCGAGGCCACGCGCGATGCACGCCTCCATGCCGTTGCGGACGTGGTAGAAGCCCTCCGGCGTGCGGCCCTGCTCTCGGTCGATGAACGGCGCGTCGTAGGGGTCCACGTCGCTCGTAATGAGCGTGGCGGCCTCGGCGTCGGTGCGGGCGACGAGGAGCGTCGGCACGCCGAGCACGTCGGCGGCAAGGCGGGCGGCGTTGAGCTTCTGCACGAACTCCTGCGTAGGCACGAGCACCTTGCCGCCGAGGTGGCCGCACTTCTTCTCGGCCGCGAGCTGATCCTCGAAGTGGACGCCCGCGGCCCCCGCGCGGATCATGCCCTTCATCAGCTCATAGGCGTTGAGCACGCCGCCGAAGCCCGCCTCGGCATCGGCCATGATCGGGGCCATGTAATATGTCTCGTCCTGGCCGCCCTCGGCGCGCGCAATCTGGTCGGCGCGCAGCAGCGTGTTGTTGATGCGCTGGACGACCTTCGGGACGGAGTCGGCCGGGTAGAGGCTCTGGTCGGGGTACATCTCGCCCGCCAGGTTGGCGTCGGCCGCGACCTGCCAGCCAGAGAGGTAGATCGCCTTGAGGCCGGCCTTGACCTGCTGGAGCGCCTGTCCGCCTGTGAGTGCGCCGAGCGCCGCGACGAACTCGCCGTTGCCCTCGTGGATCAGGTTCCAGAGCCGCTCCGCGCCCATCTTGGCGAGGGTGTACTCGATGGGAAACGAGTTCTGGAGGCGCGCCACGTCGGTGGCGGTGTAGTCGCGGGTGACGTGCTTCCAGCGCGGATTGCTATCCCAGTCCTGCTGGATCGCGAGGGCAGCCTGGTCGACGGAGGTCATCTTGAGTTCCATGGGAGTAGGGGGTGTGCCCGTTGACGGAGCGGGCGGGTTGGGGGGTTAGAAGTTGGGGCGGGACACACCCCCTGATCTCGCTGCGCTCGATCTGTCCCCTCGCTAGCGAGGGGGACAGCGTTCCGACCCTCCAGGGGGAGGAACGCAGGGGGTGACGCATCACACCATCACGGCGCGGTCGCTGGGGACGCCGGTGAGGTCAGAGCGGGTGGCGAGGAAGTCGCGCATGCTGTCCTCGGCGAAGATGGCAGCAGCGTCGCGGGCGGCCTGCTCGTAGCGCTCCAGCTCGGCGGCCACCACGGCCTCGGGCTGGCCCGCCATCCCGTCGCCGATCTCCTCTTTGATCTGGGCGAGTTCCTGGCTGAAGATGGACAGCACGAGCGCCTTCGTCACCTGCGGGCCCTCGTCGAGGAAGATGCCCTGGTAGAGCCACTGCCACGTCTGGGCGCGGCTGATCTCGAGCGTCGCGAGGTCTTCCATGAGGTTGTCCCAGGCCACGCAGCCGATGTCCTGGTTCCAGCCCTTCATGTAGGCGATGCCCACGCGCACGTTCGTGCGGAGTCCGGCCATCGTCTTGGGGCCGTCCGACTTCGGCAGGAGGTCGGGGCGCGCGGGCAGGTCGGGGATCACACCGAGTTGGTTCTTCGCGCCGTCGAGCCGGGCGAGGAAGGGCTCCATCGCCGGGCCGATGAAGTAGGGGTGCGACACCCAGCAGCCATCGTGGCCGATGCTTGCCTCGAACTCCTTGTCGGCGACGACCTTCGCGGTCTGCTGCGCGCGCAGCTCAGGGTCACGGCCAGGCGTGAACGCGGCCATGCCACCCATCCCGAACGCGCCGTGCTTGTGGCAGACGCGGATGAGCTGCTTAGCGTAGTTGCTCATCCAGTCGCGGTTCATCCCGATGGTGGCGCGATCAGCCATCACGCGGTCGGGGTGCGCGCGGAGCGTCTTGATGTCAGAGAAGATCTTGTCCCAGCGTCCGCCGTTGAGACCGGCCGCGTGCGTGCGGATCTCGTAGAGGATCTCCTCCATCTGGTAGGCCGCCGGCAGCGTCTCGATGAGGAACGTCGCGCGGATCGTGGAGCGCTCCAGCCCAACCGCATCCTCGATGCCGTCCATGAGGGTGTTCCACCAGCGCGCTTCGAGGTAGTGCTCCACCTTCGGGACGTAGAACTTGGGCGTGATGCCCTTCGCCACGAACGTCTTCGCCGTGTGGTAGGCGACCAGCGCGAAGTCGAGCAGGCCGCCCGAGATCGGTGCGCCGTCGATGCGGAGGTTGGACTCGTCGAGGTGGAGGCCGCGCACACGCACCATCGGGAGCGCCATGTCGTCGGGGTCTAGCTGGTAGCGCTTGACGACCACGCCCATCGCGTCGGTCTTCTCAGCCGAGAGCGTCCCCTCCGCAATGCCGATCACGTTCTCGACGCCCTGCATGACGTTGTTCCAGGACGGCTTCATCGAGTCCTCGAAGTCGACCATCGCGCAGTCAGCGCGCTGGCCGTCGGCCGTGCGCGAGAGCATGTTGATGACCATCTTCGCGTCCGACACCGGCCCCGTGATCTCGACGCGGCGCAACTGCAGGTCCTCGGGCAGCGGCGCGACCTGCCAGTCCCCGTAGGCGTCGGGGTGCTCCGTCGGCTCGAGGAAGTCGGGGCGCATGCCGTCGTCGAAGGCGTCCTGGCGGGCCTTGCGCGCCATGAGAAGGCTCTGGCGCTGCGGCTCCAGCGCGCGGTGGAGATTCGCGAGCAGCACGAGGGCGTCGGGTGTGAGCAGGCGGCGGGCCTGCGGGGTCCAGGCGAAAGTGTTGATCTCGACGCCGTCGGCGAGTTCGTTGGAGCGGTCGGTCAGGGGGGGCTGCATGGGCGTGGGAGCTAGGGAAGGGGGGCGCTGACGGCGGTGGAGCAACCTAGAAAAGCAGAAATCTGGAAGCAAGCGAAATTTCGCTGACAGTTTACTTTCATAAACCTGATCGATTCGGGGCGTCAGGTTCGCTCCCGGCGAAGGATGTAACCGCTTACCAGCGCATGCTCCCCCAAAATGAATCGGAAGCGCTTCCGAAAACGTAGGTGCCTGGTGCCTCCTCGTGCAGGGATCGGCCTCACAGGAAGGCTTGCCGCGTGGGATCGGCCGTAGAGCTCCCGTCGTAGAGTTGGGCTCACTCGCACACGTCCGCGCCATGCACCTCCTCCTCACCGGCGGCACCGGCTTCGTCGGCACCTACGTCTCGCAGGCCCTCCTCGACGCTGGGCACACGCTCCGCTGCCTCGTCCGCGACGCCTCTGAACGTGGGGGCGGTAACGGCCTTGCCGTGCGCGGGCGCGACAGCGTGAAGGTCGTCCAGGGCGATATCCTAAAACCCGATACACTCGGCCCGGCGATGGCCGGGTGCGACGGGGTCGTCCACCTCGTCGGCATCATCGAAGAGAACCCGGCGCGGGGGATCACCTTCGAGCGGATCCACCACGAGGGTACCGCGAACGTAGTCGCGGCGGCAAAGGGCACGGGGATCGAACGCTTCATCCACATGAGCGCCAACGGGGCCGCGCCGGACGGCGTCTCCGCCTACCAGACGAGTAAGTGGGCAGCCGAGGAGGTCGTGCGCACCGCTGGCTTCGCCCACGCCGTGATCTTCCGCCCGTCGGTGATCTTCGGCGACCCGGGGCCTGGCCGTCCCGAGTTCTGCTCGCAGCTGTGGGACACGCTCGTGCGGCCGTTCCCCATCCTGCCGGTGCTCGGCGACGGGCAGTACGAACTGCAGCCGGTACACGTCACCGAGGTCGCGGCGGCGTTCGCGCAGGCCGTCACGAGCGACGCGGCACGCGGGCAACGCTACTGCGTCGCGGGGCGCGAGCGGGTCACGTTCGACGAGACGCTCGACCACATCGCGCGGGGGGCCGGTATCGCGCCGAAGAAGAAACTCCACCAGCCGCTCTGGCTCGCGCGGCTGGCCGTCAACACGGCGGGGCGGGCGGGCCTGCTCCCGATCTCGCCCGCGCAGTTCGCAATGCTGATCGCGGGCAACACCTGCGACCCGGCGCGCTTCTACGCTGATTTCGAGGTGACGCCGGTGCCCTTCACGCCGGATTCGCTCGCCTACCTGCGCGAACGATGAGGGGCTGGGCGGTCCGGCCTTAGATTTGCGGGCGCTGGCTCAGCCGCCTTGCCAGCATGCCACCTTGCCCGTTTGTGGGCCCGCGCTGGCGTTCCGCGTACCCGCACACCGCACCGCCCCATGCCCTCCGACCCGAACTGCGCTGTCAGCCACCGCGCCGTCAGCCGCCGGCGCTTCCTCCGCCTGGGCGGGGTCGCCGCCTCGGCCGCTGTCCTCGCTGCCTGCGACTCCGACAACGAAGACAGCGACGGCATTGAGCCTGAGGACGAGGTCGTCTTCGATTTCGCGACCGACTTCGGGGTGCTCAACTTCGCGCTCGCGCTCGCGCAGGTCCAGGCCGCGCTCTACACCACTACGACGCAAGCGCCGTACGTGGGCGCGCAGACCGAGGAGCAGGCGCTGCTGGATCAGATGCTCGCGCATGAGAACGACCACCGGCGCTTCCTTCGCACCGCCATCGAAACCGCAGGGGCGACGCCGATCCCCGCGCTGCGGGTCGACCTGCGCACGGTGAGTTTCACAGACCGGACCTCGGTCCTCACGACGGCGCAGCAACTCGAAGACCTCAGCGTGGCGGCCTACAACGCCGCCGCGCTCGCGGTGAGCGACCCCGACTGGCTCACCATCCTCGGCAAGATCGTCTCTGTGGAGGCGCGGCACGCGACGGCCATTCGAGGACTCATCGGCGGGGATACCCTCTTCGCCATCGGAGCGGAGGACGACCCGGCAACGCAGGCTGTCGATCCCGGGACGGGGCTCGAACGCGCATCGTCGCTCGCGGAGATACTCGACCGCGCCGCGCCCTTCTTCACGGCCCCACTGCGGGCGGTCAACCTTCCTAGCTGAGCGATGCCTGTGTCTCCCCCGAAGTCCTCCGTGCTCGGTCTCCTAGACGAGGACCACCTTCACGCGCTCGCCAGCGAGGCTGTAGACCGCCGTGGTGCGCTTCGACGCGCCGGGGCGCTCGGTGCCCATGCGCTCCTCACCTCGGTGCCGCTCGCGCTTGCGTCTGCGGTGCGTTCTGTCTTTGGGCAGGCCACGCCACCGACGGTGACCGAGGTGCTCAACTTCGCGCTCACGCTCGAGTACCTCGAAGCGGAGTTCTACCGCCAACTCAACGCGTCCGGCGTCCCCTCGTCGCGCGAGCAGGTCGTCTTCGAGGCCATCGCGGCGCATGAGCAGGCGCATGTCGACTTCCTGCGCGCCACGCTCGGGGCCGACGCCGTGGCTGCGCCGACGTTCGACTTCACAGCAGGCGGCCTCTTCGACCCGTTCAACCCCGACCGCATCGGGCCCGACCCGGATTACCTCAAGCTCGCGCAGGCGTTCGAGGACCTCGGCGTGCGGGCGTACAAGGGCCAGGTCGCCAACCTGCTCGGCACTGACGTCTTAGATGCCGCGCTGCGCATCCACTCGGTCGAGGCACGGCACGCCGCATTCGTGCGTAGCCTGCGCAGCTTCGACCCCTGGATCAACCGAGCGGAGAACACCACCGCCGTCCCGGCCTTCGACGCTGTCTACCGCGGCGAGGACGAGCAGCGGCAGTTCGTGCGCGCGATCAACCTGCGCGTCAACATCAACCTACCCGACGCGTACGACGAGCCGCTGACGGGCGAAGAGGTCGTCGCCGTCCTCGACCGTTTCATCGTGTAGCGGTTTTATCGCGTAGCGGTCAGCCATCCATGACGATGGTGCGCGTTGGGTGCGTCGCGTAGGTCCTCCGCACGCAAGGACGGCGGCGCGCGACCGTTGACCCGGCACGGGAGCCGGGAGGAAAGACGGGGTGGCGGCCTACCGTAGATTCAGGGGCCCTTCTCACCCGGCTCCTCACCCGATGCCCCTCCGCCTCCTCACGTCTGCCCTGCTGCTCTTCGCTCTGGCTCTGCCGGTTGTGGCGCAGCCCGTCCCGCTGACGGTGCCGTTCACCGCGCCCGGCACGACCGGCTACGACCCCGCTATCCCCACGCCGGAGCAGGTGCTCGGCCACACGCTCGGCGAGCGCCACACACGGCCTGCGGACGTGGTGCGCTATTTCGAGGCCGTCGCGGCGGCGTCGGACCGGGTGAGCACGCTCGTCTTCGGGCAGACCTACGAGGGACGGCGGCTCGTCGTCGCGCACGTGGGGCGGCCGGACCACGTCGCGGACCTCGCGCGCGTCCAGGCGGCCAACCGGCAGCTCTCGGACGACCCCGCCTCGGTCTCCGACGCCGACCTCGACGCGCTGCCCGTGGTGGCGTACATGGGCTACGGCGTCCACGGCAACGAGGCCAGCACGACGGAGGCGGGGGTGCTGCTGCTCTACCACCTCGCCGCCGGGCAGGGCCCCGCTGTCGACGCGATCCTTGACGACGCGCTCGTGCTCATCGACCCGATGCTCAACCCCGACGGGCGCGACCGCTTCGTGGACTGGGTCAACGGCCAGCGCGGCGGCGTGGCCACGCGTGACCTCCAGGACCGCGAGCACAACGAGCCGTGGCCGAACGGGCGCACCAACCACTACCTCTTCGACCTCAACCGCGACTGGCTCCCGCTCCAGCACGTCGAGTCCCGCGCGCGGATGGACCTCTGGCACGGCTGGCGGCCCCAGCTCTCGACTGACTATCACGAGATGGGCCGCAACGCGACCTACTTCTTCCAGCCCGGCGTCCCCTCGCGCACGAATCCCAACACGCCCGCACTCAACCAGGCGCTCACGCAGCAGATCGGCGAGTTTCATGCCCGCGCGCTCGACCGGGTCGGGCAGCTGTACTACGCCGGGGAGTCGTTCGACGACTACTACTACGGCAAGGGCTCGACCTACCCCGACGTGAACGGGTCGGTGGGCATCCTCTTCGAGCAGGCGTCGAGCCGCGCGCTGACGACGGAGACGGTCAACGGGCCACTCGACTACGGCACGACGATCCGCAACCAGTTCGCGACCAGCCTCTCTTCGCTAGAGGCCGCGGTGACGCTGCGCGACGACCTCCTGCGCCACCAGCGCGACTTCTACGCCGGAGCCGTCGCCTTCGCGCGCGACGCGGACGTGCAGGGGTATGTCGTGGCGACGGAGCCGTATCCCACCCGCGCGGCGGCGCTCCAGCAGGTGTTGCAGCAGCACCGCATCCGCGTCCACGACCTCGCGCAGCCGGTGACGGTCGATGGCGAGCGCTTCGAGCCGGGCGCGGCGTTCGTGGTACCCGTCGCGCAGCCGCAGGCGCGG
>JBCCRG010000113.1:0-9514 GCA_039208155.1 Bacteroidota bacterium
CGTGCCCGTGGAGGTGGCGATGCGCTACAACGCGAGCTACACCGAGAACGTCCTCTCGTTCGTCAACAACATCAACACGCACGAGGGCGGGACGCACATCTCGGGCTTCCGCCGCGCGCTCACGCGCACGCTCAAGGGCTACGCCGACAAGCAGAACCTGCTCAAGAACCAGAAGGTCGAACTCTCCGGCGACGACTTTCGCGAGGGCATCACGGCCGTGATCTCCGTCAAGGTCGCCGAGCCGCAGTTCGAGGGCCAGACGAAGACCAAGCTCGGCAACTCGGAAGTCCAGGGGGCCGTCGAGAGCCTCGTCGGGCAGAAGCTCCAGGAGTGGCTCGACGACCACCCGAAGGAGGCCAAGACGATCATCCAGAAGGTCGCCCTCTCGGCCCAGGCGCGCATCGCGGCGCGGCGGGCACGTGAGCTCGTCCAGCGCAAAAGCGCCTTCTCCGGCGGCGGCCTCCCCGGCAAGCTCGCCGACTGCGCCTCGAAGGACGCCTCCATCTCGGAACTCTACCTCGTGGAGGGCGACTCCGCCGGCGGCTCGGCCAAGCAGGCGCGCGACCGCCACTTCCAGGCCATCCTCCCGCTGCGCGGCAAGATCCTCAACGTCGAGAAGGCGCGCATCGATAAGATCCTCGACAATGAGGAGATCAAGAACATGGTCACGGCCCTCGGCACGGGCCTCGCGACCGGCGTGGACGGCCAGGAGTTCGACCTCGAGAAGCTGCGCTACCACAAGATCATCGTAATGACGGACGCCGACGTAGACGGCGCGCACATCCGCACGCTGCTGCTGACGTTCCTCTACCGCTACCTCCGCCCGCTCGTGGAGGCCGGCTACGTCTACATCGCGCTGCCGCCGCTCTACCGCGCCAAGAAGGGCAAGGAGGAGAAGTACTGCTGGACGGACGACGAACTCCGCACCGCCATCGAGGAGCTGGGCGGGACGCGCGGCGTCTCGGTGCAGCGCTACAAGGGCCTCGGCGAGATGAACCCCGACCAGCTCTGGAATACGACCATGGACCCCGAATTCCGGATGCTCCAGCGCGTCGCCATCGAGGACGCCGCCACCGCCGACCGCACATTCTCGACGCTGATGGGCGACGCCGTCGAGCCCCGCCGCAAGTTCATCGAGCGCAACGCGAAGTACGCGACTATTGACACCTAGTCAAGGCGACACCTAGCGGTGTCGGTGTGGACGTGTGAGGGTATGAACGTATGGACGATGTGACGACCAAAGCACCACCGAGGCCGCTGCCGACCTACGACGCGCCGATGACGTGGGCGGACGTGCTCGCCCACCCGGCGCTCCAGGACCTCCCGTTCAAGATCGAGCTCAACGAGCATGGCCAGATCCTCATGAGCCCGACCTCCAACCGTCACAGCCGCGTTCAGCGTCGTGTGATGCGGCTTCTCGAAGATCGCCTCGGCGGCGAGGCGCTGCCTGAGTGCAACGTCGATACGACCGATGGCGTGAAGGTCGCCGACATCGGCTGGGCTGAAGCCGCGTTCTTCGATGCCCGCGATCACGAGGACGCGTACATCGTCGCGCCGCCCATCTGTGTAGAGGTGGAGTCGCCGTCGAACACGGAGGCGGAGATGCAGGAGAAGGTGGCGCTCTACCTCGCAAAGCGCGCGCAGGAAGTGTGGCTCTGCGACCTCAACGGCCGTGTCCGCTTCTTCGGACCGGAGGGGCAACGCGAGGCCTCCCAGGTCGCGCCGGACTTCCCAGCGCAGTTGGAGGGCTGAGCAACGTCGCTCGCGTGCTGGTGTCTGGGAGCCATCCGCTCACCAGTCCCACGGTTCGCGATGCGTCTGCTCGGCCTCTGTCTTTTCCTGTACATCTGCGCGCTTCCAACGCTAAAGAACGTCGCGCTGTGGCTCACCTACGAGCACGGGCGTGAGACGCTTGACCAGGTTGCCGGAAAGCCGGGAGCGTTGGCGGGCGTCTGGGAGGGCGCGTTCGACTTCATCCCGTGCGGCACGGATTCGCGCGGGGTATACCGGCTCACTATTGGTGACGACGAGCAAGCAGGCGTGCTCTCGATCCGGTGGCCCCGTCGCCACTTCGACGTAGTCAGCTATGGGTATAGCTGGGCATCACTCATGCCCTACGATCACGAGAGTGGCTTCACGGAAACCTACCCTGTCCACGTCGAGGAATCGACTCTCGTCGTGAAGGGAGGAGAATTCGGGCCCGAGTTCATTGCGTTCCAACGGTGGGGCGACCGGCTGCGCGTAGGCTATGTTGCGGAGCGCGGTACCCTTCCAACCACATGGGGCTTCGGCTTCCGGCACCGCCCCCATTGGTACCACCTTTTCGACTGGTGGGGGCGTCCCGACTACGCACAACTATGATGACATCCACCGACACCCCCGCGCGGATGCGCAGCGCGCTCGCCGACTGGGTTGCACTCACAGACGGCCAGTTTGCCACGCTCGCGGACGTCTTTGAGGAACGACGTGCGGCGAAGGGTGACCGGCTGCTACTGCCCGGCGACACGCGGCACGAGATCCTCTTCGTGGCGGACGGGCTGCTGCGGTTCTACTACGGCGGCGAGGACGGTGCGGAGTCGAACAAAGCGTTCGTTGCGGAGGACACCTTCGCGGGCGCACTCGCCTCGGCACGGCTCGACCTGCCCGTGCTCTACGGTATCGAGGCGCTGGAGCCGACGACCTACCTCGCCGCCGACTGTGCTGCGTTCACCGCGCTCTACGACGTGGACCCAGTATTCGACCGACTGGGACGGCACTTCGCGGAGTTGCTGCTCGTCCGCAAGGAGCGGCGCACACGGAGCTTTCTCCAGCAAGATGCCCGCGCCCGCTACGACGCCTTCCGCGAGGCGCACCCGGACCTGCTCCAGCTCGTGCCGCAGTACCACATCGCGTCGTACCTCGGTGTCTCCGAGGTGCATCTCTCGCGGCTCAGACATTCTGCAGGGAACGGTTCTTAGCAAAGGTTAAGGCGACGGAAGCGCGCAGGTGGCTAGGTTGAGCGTGTTCGATTCCGCTCACGCAATCCCGTCTCCGATGCCCACGCTCCTTTCCCCCGACGCCGCACGCATCGCCTTCCTCGGCCTCGGCGCGATGGGCAGCCGCATGGCCGCCCGGCTCGTCGACAATGGCTGGCACGTCACCGTCTGGAACCGCAGCCTCGAGCGCGCGGCCTCTCTCGTAAAGCAGGGCGCGACTCTCGCCGCGACCCCGCGCGAGGCCGCAGCCGACGCCGATCTCGTGATCGGCATGGTCACTGACGACGACGCCTCACGCGCGCTGTGGCTCGCCGACGAGACAGGGGCTGCCCACGGACTACGGACCGGTACCATCGCGCTCACATCGAGCACGCTCACGCCTGCCTGGACGCGCACCCTCAGCACGGCGCTGGCCGAACGTGGGGCGCACTTCCTCGACGCGCCCGTCGTCGGGACGCGCCCGCACGCGGAGAACGGGATCCTGACCTTCCTCGTCGGCGGTGAGGGCGAGGCGCTCGACCGTGTTCGTCCCGTGCTCGACGTACTCGGAGGCGGCATCCATCACATCGGGCCCATCGGCGCAGGGATGACGATGAAGCTCGCCGTCAACATGCTCTTCGCCGCCCAGGTCGCCACGCTCGCCGACACGATCCGGGTCTTCCAGACGAGCGACCTCGACGTGGACGGCGCGCTCGACACGCTCGGTGCGCTGCCCGTCACCAGCCCGATCATGGAGCGCATGCGCCCGCTGCTGTTGCGCGACGCCTTCCCACCTAACTTTCCCATCGCACTCGTGGAGAAGGACTTGCGCTACTTCACCGAGGCCGCCGGAGGAGCGATTCCGACTACCGAGGCCATCCGGTCTGTCTATGCTGCCGCCATCGCACAGGGCTTCGGAGCAGACGACATCTCCGGCATTGGACAGGCGGAGTAGAACGCGACGAAACGAGGAGACGCGGAAACGGCACGATGGGGAGCCGGTGAAAGAAGAGCCAGGGGAAACGATAGGGCAGCACATAGCTTTAAGGGCGGCTGCGTTTTCCCCTCGTTCCCTCGACCCGCCCACTCTCCGTCTCCTCCCCGATGCAGCCTGACGTCTCCGTCGTCGTCCCGGTCTACAACGAGGCCGAGAGCCTGCCCGAGCTCGCCACGCAGATCCGCGCGGCGCTGGAGGACGCCCGCCTCACCTTCGAGGTGTGGCTCGTGGACGATGGCTCCACGGATGGCTCGTGGGACGTGATCGAGTCGCTGCACGAGTTGGACGCGCGCTACGCCGGGGTGCGCTTCCGCAAGAACAACGGCAAGAGCGCCGCGCTCGCCGTCGGCTTTGAGCGGGCCGCCGGGCGCTACGTCTGCACCCTCGACGCCGACCTCCAGGACGACCCAGCCGAGTTACCGGAGATGATCGGGCGGCTGGAGGCGGGCGCGGACCTCGTCTCCGGATGGAAGAAGCGGCGCCATGACCCGATCACGAAGACCATCCCGAGCCGCTTCTTCAACCGCATCACGCGGCTCATCAGCGGCATCAAGCTGCACGACTTCAACTGCGGGCTGAAAGCCTACCGCGCCGAGGTCGTGAAGGCCGTCCGCGTCTACGGTGAGCTCCACCGCTACATCCCGCTCCTGGCCAAGTGGGAGGGCTACACGCGCATCGAGGAGCAGGTGGTGGCGCACCGCAAGCGGAAGTACGGCCGCACCAAGTTTGGGCTGGAGCGCTTCGTGCGCGGCTTCCTCGACCTGATGACGGTCGCGTTCCTGACGCGCTTCATGCGCCGCCCGATGCACTTCTTCGGCGGCCTCGGCACGCTGGCGTTCATGGGCGGCTTTCTGATCAGCCTCTACCTCACCGTCCTCAAGCTCGACGGCCACGCGCTCACGGGGCGCCCGCTGCTGCTGCTCGGCGTAATGCTGATCCTGCTCGGCGCGCAGCTCTTTCTCGCAGGTCTCCTCGGCGAAATGATGATTCGCCCGCGCATGGAGCGCACTGACAGCTACGACGTGCGGGAAAGCCTGGAGCCTTCGCGGTATATCAGCGCGTAACGTCGGAGCGTACAGCGCTGTCAGCTGATCATCGCCGTGTTGTAGCGCGAGCCGAGGCCGTCCTGCGCGGTGGCGACCACCTTGAAGGCATCGCGGAGGTGCGTGCGTTCTAGGCGGGAGAGCTCGCGCGGGTCGATGCGGTTGTCGGGCGCCTCGGCGGCGCGGAGTTGGCGGCCTTGGTGGCGCAGCCGCGTCATGGCCACGTAGTCGAACGCGTCGTCCAGGCTGGCAGCGTCCTTGGGGTTGATCGCTCCCGCCTCTGTGGCGTCAGCGAAGCGGGCGTGGGTGTTCGCCGTCATCACGCCCGAGGCCAGCGCGTGCACCCGGGCGATGTCCACCAGCGGGGCCAGGCCGCGCGTCTTGATGTCGAACGTGTTGGTGTGCTCGCCCGAGCGGTCCACGACGAACTTGCGGAAGAAGCCGAGCGGCGGCTCGAACTGAAGCGCATCGACGGCCAGCGTGGCGAGGAAGATCTGGTTGGCCTGGACTTGATCGCGAATGTGCGTGCGCAGCGCGCGGGTGAGCGTCTCGTCTCCGTGGACGTGGCGGAGGTCGAAGAAGATCGTCGTGTGCATGACGGCCTTCGGGTCGGGCCGCTCGATCCAGGCCGTGAACGTGCGCTGCCAGGCTGCGAGCGGCTGGCACCAGCGCGGGTTCGTGGCCATCACGTCGCCGGGGCAGTAGACGAAGCCCGCCTCGTTCAGTCCATCGGAGACGAAACGCGCGAGGGCCTCGAAGTAGGGACCGTGCGCGTCGTCGTCGTAGGCGATGCCCTCGTGAGCATCGGCCAGGAGGAGCGCGTTGTCCTGGTCGGAGTGGGCGTTGAGTTCCTGGCGAGCCTGCGAGCCGAGTGCGAGCCAGGCGTAGGGCACCGGCGGGGGCCCGAGCCGCTCCTCCGCGAGCGTGAGCAGCCGCTCCGTGAGCGCGTCCGCAACCGCCGTCGCCACGGTCCCGATGTCGCGCGGGCGCGCGTCGGCCTCGATGAGTCGGAGCAGCAGGTCGGGCAGCCGCTCGGTGACCCGCGCGAGCCCCTCGGTCGTTGTCTGCTTGGCCAGGTCGCCCACGATGAAGACGGGCGAGGTCGCCTGGAGGCGCATCAGGTCGGTGACCGTGATCATCCCCGCCAGCGCGCCGCCGTCGAGGACCGGTAGGTGGTGGATGTTGCGGCCGGTCATGCGCAGCAGCGCCTCGAAAGCGAGCGCGTCGGCCCCGATGACGGCCGGGTTGGGCGTCATAACGCCACGCACGGGCCCGTCGGGGTCGCGGCCCTCGGCGAGGACACGGGCGCGCAGGTCGCGGTCGGTGAGGATGCCGAAGAGCCGCCCCGGCCCGCCGGGTTCGCCCTCGGCCTTCTCCACGACGAGAATCGACGAGACGCGCTGCTCGGCCATTGCCTGCGCGGCGGTGCGAATGGAGGCGTCCAGCGGGATGGTGACCGGCGGGCGCTTGAGGAGGCTCCGCACGGGCGTGACGAGTTCGGCCGCCTGGGTGCGCTGGGCGAGCGCCGCGTGGAGGCGGTCGGCTTGCGCCTCGTCGTAGAACGCGGCGAAGTCGGGGTGCGCCTCGCGGAGCGCGTGGAAGGTGGCAGCCTCCAGCTGGTAGAGGAGCGTGTCCTCGAGAGCGACGGCGTTCGCCCCCACCGTACCGTCACCGAGGAGCGAGGGGTAGCCGAAGGCATCGCCCTCGCCGCAGCGCGCGACGAGCCCGCCCTGAGGGCCGGTGAGTTCGACCGCGCCCTTGCGTACGAGGTGGAGGTGCGCGTTGGTCTGTCCCACGCTCAGGATCGGCTGCTGGCGACGGATGTAGCGCACATCGATCGCGCGGACGGCACGCAGGAGGTCGGCCTCGGGCAGCGTATCGAACGGGTCGTGGGCCGCGAGAAAGTCGCGGAGGTGGGCGAGTTCGGGCGTCATCGGCAGGACCGCTGGGGCGACAGCACGGTAGGATCGGCAGTATGAATCGTCAATGGCGGCAAGGTAGACGGTGGGACGCCGCCACGGACGGCTTCGCGGTCGGTTGCAAGTTTTCCCCACACTGCATCGCGGCTGGTTCGCGGCCGGGCATCGCTCTTGGAGGAAATACGTGTCCGGAACCGACGGGCAGGTGAGCCTTATCGCCAGAGAATTGCGCCCTGTACGAGTGCTTCGCCTTCCCCTCCGTGCCCCCTCCAACGCCGCGTTCCAACGCCGATTCCCATGCGCCTCGCTCTGCTGCTCTCCGCCCTCGCCATCTCCGCCCTACCCGCTTCCGCTCAGACACTGATCGGGACGTGGCAGGAGCCAAACATCGGCGTCACCGTCGCCTTCCATAGCGACGGCTCGTACACGGCGCAGGGCGCGCAGGCCACGGGCGGCACCTATCAGGTCGAGGGGACCATCATCACGCTCTACGAGCAGACGGGCAACGTCTGGCAGTACCAGGTTACCGGCATCAACGACACGCAGTTCGCGGCCGTCGACGCGCAGGGCAATGGCTACCAGTTCCAGCGCGTCGCGGCGGCCAGCCCGGGCCCGGCAGGTGCGGGCGGAACGGCGCTCGCCCAGAAGAACGGCCTCGCCCTCACCGAAGGGGATGTCGAGTTGGCCGTGCAGCTGCTCAACTTCATGATCGGCCAGCCCGTCACGGCGCGGGAGCGAGCGGAGGTCCAGCAGTTCGCGCTCAGCGAGTTCGACAAGGACCCACAAGCCTATCTCGCCGACGTGGCCGACCTGCGCGGCGCGATGACGCAGATCCTCAGCCTCAGCGACCCGGTCGCGGTCGGCGGGATGCGGCAGGCGCTCGTGGGCGCGTTCCACAACCTGGCCGAGGGGATGGACGAGACGCCGCTCTTCGTGACGATCCTGCGGCGGCATGTCCAGGTCGTGGGCCAGGACGCGGCCAACAACCTGACGCTGACCTCCTGGGACGTAGCGGGGATGGTGAACCTCACCGCGCTCACCGCCGAGGCCAACGGCGCGCCGATGTCTGAGCAGGCGAAGGCCGAGTTCCGGGCCTACCTCATCGAGGCGTTCCCGGCGATGCCGCTCGAGGAGAAGCAGCAGCTCGCGGCGGCGGGCATCACGTGGGACCTGGTCGCGGCCAACCTGGCGGCGTTCTCCGCGCAGCAGCAGCAGGCGCTCCAGGCGCAGATGCAGCAGCAGGCGCAGGCCGCCTACGGCGCGCAGCCGATCCCGGACTGGTCGAGTCAGCTGCAGGGACAGGACGTGGATCCTGCGACGTGGGCGCAGTTGAGCCAGATGTCCCAGGGCATGCACGCGTCCATGATGAACGGCATCGAGGCCATGGGCGGTTCGTCGGACTACTGGGAGGTCCGGGAGGTCGACCCTGCGACGGGCCTACCGCGCTACTGAGGTCTCTGGCCCAGAGGCCCGCGCGCCGTGGCGTCAGTCGTCGAGCCGGGGCTTGCGGCGTCGTGCTTTCTTGTCGGAGCGGCGGCGCTTCGCTTCCAGGCGGCGGCGGCGCGAGGCCGCGGTAGGCTTCGTGGCGACGCGCTTCTTCGTGGGGGCCGCAGCCTTGGCGAGCCGCTGTCGGAGCCGCGCGAGGGCCTGCTGCTTGTTGGTGTGCTGACTGCGCGACCGCCGCTCGGTCACGACCGTACCCGTCGGGCGGTGAGTGAGCCGCACCGCCGTCTCGGTCTTGTTGGCGTGCTGGCCGCCAGGCCCGCCGCTGCGGAACGTGTCCACGTCGCATTGCGCGAGGAGCGCGTCGTCGTCGAGCAGGTGGTAGGTCATGAGGCCAGGTCTGAACGTGTTGGGGTGTGAACGCATGAGCGTGCGATACGATCTGCACCCACGTTCACACCCCCCCGTCCACGCTTGCCTACGCCCACATCGATGGCTCTGCTACCGCCGGGCGGCGTAGTAGTCGTCGCGGAACTCTTGCGCGATGCGGTCCGCGGTGAAGTCGGCGAGGCGCTCTAGGCCCTCGCGCATCTGCTGCTCGGAGAGCGTGGCGAGCGCGCGGGCCGTGACCACGTTGCCCACCGGCGTCGGCAGCCCGAAGATCGAAGCGTCGAGCGTCTCGCGCTCGCGGACCCGCTGCTCCCAGTACTGGCGGCCTGTCTGCCGGTCGAGGAGCAGGACGTCGGCTTCGAGCGCGAAGTAGACGGCTCCCTCGAAGGAGTCGGCGACGAGGCCGTAGTCGTAGACGCGCAGGTCGAGGAGGTAGGTGGCGTCTGCCGGGCGCTGGGCGGGCGCGAAGGCGAGTTGCTCGGCGGCCTGCACGAAGAAGCGGCGCGCGACGCGGTCCGCCACGTCGAGCCCGCGCGCCACGGAGTCGAGCTTGGCCTGCGCCTCCTGCGCCTCCTCCCACTTCGCGACGGCCGTGCCCACGCGCGCGGCGGTCCCGATGGGGTCCCACGGATTGACGAACGCGTCGTCGAGTCCGGTCTGGACGCGCGGCTGCGGCGGGACCGCGGCGATGATCGCCACGCGGGCGTCGTCCAGCGTGACCTCGTCGAGACGGTTGGTGGAGGCGCAACCCGTGCCAAGCACCAGGAG
>JBCCRG010000114.1:0-9513 GCA_039208155.1 Bacteroidota bacterium
GCGTCGATCTGCTTCAGGCGCATCCGGGCCAGCGCCAGGTTCGTGTTCTTCCCGATGACGAGGTAGAAGAACAGGTTCGGGTTGTTGCGCGCCAGCCGGATGAGGTGGTACTGCGTGTCGAGCGTGATCAGGATGTCCTCGATCTTGTCGTCGATGCCGAGCTGATCGCGGATGCTCTTCTTGGCGCGCACGACTTCGGTGTTGCCCGCCGCTGCGAGTTCCATGTCGAGGGCACCGCCGCCGATGGTGCCGAGGCACATGCCGGTTTCGTAGTCCACGATAGCCGCGCCGACGGCCCCGTTGATCTGCATGGTTTCGGCGAGGGCGGTCTGAAGGGGGAGGGTGTCGAGTTGCATGAAGCTGTACATGGGTGAAAGCGTCTGACCCTACCGGACAAGGCAGCCGGGGCGTGGTCGCATACGCTTGGATGAATGACCGAAGACGTGGTGCGTCGTCTCCGTCCGCAACTCAATCACTGTGCCTATCTAACTCAAATAAATAACGAGGTATGAAGCAGCACTCTACTGTGTTGAAATCGGAGAGATTATAGAATTGTAGCACTTGGTGCGAACGTTTTGAATGGAATCTATGGATGTTTTGAATGATATGTGCAAAATAAATGTGCGAGGTCTCACTATGGTCAATAGGGGCACCAATTGTTGCCACGGCCAACCATGGGGTTTCGAACGCTAACCCGTTCGGATTATAACGGTACTCAGTGACGTTGAGCGTCCGCCTAGGAAGTTCTCCCCCTGGCTAGGGGGAGACAGAGGGGGTTGACCATCCAGCCACGATGATCGATCACCCCCAACCCCTCCTGTCCAGGAGGAGAGCTGTCAAAGACCCTGCATTCCGCTATACCCACCCACGTCACAGCAGGCGCACGCGGTAGCGCGACATGCCTAGCGCTGGGTACACAGCGTGGAAGCAGCCTCCTCGATTGGCTACGGCTGCGTGGGCTCGAAGCTGAGGTGGAGCCATGTCTGGTCGTGCTCGGCGCTCGTGAGCGTGTAGTACGCCAGGAAGTTGGGCAGCGCTACGTGCCGCCGTTGGTTGCGCACTTGCACCACGACCTCGTCGGCGAACTGCTCGGCCTCGATCTCGTCGGCCTCCGCGAACGGGACGCGCAGCGCGAGGTCGTAGCCGTCGCCGACCTCGGTGAGGCGCGTCGCGGGCTCGGTGTGGAAGATGCCCGCCGGGTCGGCTGTCGGGGTGTCCGCAGCGTAAAGCATGGCGCCGATGCCATCCAGGAGGTCGAGGCCGAAGACTTCCTCGCCCTGGTGCGGGACGTGCAGGATCGGCAGCGGCGCGAAACTCGCCTCGATCTCGTCGAGGTAGCCCCGCTGGGCGGCGATGTACTTCGCCAGAAAGCCGTCGGCTACGGCCCCATCGTCGGGTAGCACACGGTTCACCACGACGGCGTCCACGTTGTAGCCGTAGAGCTGGAGGTAGGTGTGCGCGCGTCTGGCCTCGGCAATCACCATCCGCTCCGGGTTGCAGACGAGCCGCACGGACGTCACCGCCGGGTCCTGCATGACCTGCTGGATCGCCTCCAGCTTGTCGAAGAGGCGCTCCAACTCCGCATAGCCTCGGTCGAGCGGGATGCCCGTCGTCGTCCGCACCGCGAAGCCGACCGACTTGATCGCGGCTTTTTGAAAGGGGAATGCCTTGCCGACCCACCACTGCGTCACCTGCGGGAGCGTGAGCAACGTCAGCGTCTCGCCCGTCGGCGCGGCGTCGAGGATGAGCAGGTCGTACTCGCCCGCGCGGTAGAACTGCTCCACCCACAGCAGCGCCGACGCCTCACCCATGCCTGGCAGCGCGGCCATCTCCTCCGCCGCCACCTTGTCGACGCCCTGCCACTTGAACACGACGAGCAGCAGGTCGCGGAGGCTCGCCCAGTGCTTCCGCATCGAGTAGTAGAGGTCGATCTCCTGCGCCCACAGGTTCTCCGCGATGGGCGTAGGCTCGGGGCCGAGCGGGCGGTCGAGGGCGTCCGCGAGCGAGTGCGCGGGATCGGTGGAGAGGACGAGCGTCCGGAGCCCGCGCCGCGCCGCCGCGAGCGCTGTGGCGGCCGCCGTGGTCGTCTTGCCGACGCCGCCCTTGCCGGTGAAGAGGAGGATGCGAGGCATAGTTGGTGGGTCAGTGGGTCGGTAAGCCAGTTTGTCAGTGAGGAAAGTGCTTTGGGTGTGGGAACGGGTCAAGCGTGGAAACGCAGAATTGGAGGAGCCGTGCCTCGGCGGTATCGTTCAAATGAGCCCACAGTCCTCCGACACACTGTTCACCGACACACCGAACCCTGTGCGCCGCTTTCTTCCCGTGGTCCTGCTCACCCTCGCCGCGGCGTCGCTGCTGGCGGCCCCGGTGCTGTTCCTGAGCGCAGAGCGAAACGACGCGGCTGAGAAGGAGGCTGCGACAGGCGACGCGGCGGCCACGGAGGCAGACGGGCCCACCTCGCCCTTCCCGGCGATGGTGCGCGGGATGACGCTCGACGCCGTCGGGCAGCCCACCGACGACGCGCTGCCGGAACTGGCCGCGCTCGGCGTGACGCACCTTGCGCTGATCCCCTACGCGTTCCAGCGAACGCACGACGACCCCAACCTGCGCTTCAACCCGGAGCCGGGATGGTACTCCGAGAGCGCCACCGGCACCCGCGAACTCGCCGCTCAGGCCGACACGCTCGGGATGCAGCTCATCATCAAGCCACAGCTCTGGCTTGGGCGCGACGAAGGCCACTGGTCGGCCACCATCGGCTTCGACACGGAAGCCAACTGGCAGGCGTGGGAGGCGCGCTACCGCGATTACATGCTCTACCACGCAGGCATCGCGCAGGAGCTCGACGCGGCGCTGCTCGTGATCGGGACCGAGATGAGCCGCGCCATCCAGGAACGCCCCGCCTTCTGGCGCCGCCTCGCCGACACGCTGCGCACGGTCTACGACGGCCCGCTCACCTACGCTGCCAACTGGCACGACGACGCCGAGCACGTCGCCTTCTGGGACGCCCTCGACGTGATCGGCCTCCAGGCGTACTACCCCCTCGCAGGAGACGCCGACACGACGCACACCGTCGCCTCCCTGCGCGATGCCTGGCAGCCACACGCCGAGACGATCCGGGCTCTGGCGACGAGGTGGGAGCGCCCAATCCTGTTCACGGAGGTCGGCTACCGGAGTGTGCCCTATGCCGCCGCCGAGCCGTGGCGCTGGCCCGAGCGCGGCGAGCTAGGCGTGGTGCCACCCGACACGACGCTCCAGCGGCAGCTCTACGAAGCGTTCTTCGAGACGTGGTGGGCCGACCCAGTCGTGGCTGGCGCGGTGTTTTGGAAGTGGCAGCCGCCCCTCGCTACGCGCCCGGACTGGCACCGCGAGACGGAGTTCGACGGCCCCGGCATCGGCTTCAACCCGCGCGGCCACTCCGCCGAGCGCATGCTGGCGCGCTGGTTCACGCGTCCAGAGGGATGAGCGAGCACGCAACCCACGCGCCGACGGTCTGCGCCCTGGTCGTGACCTACAACCGCCGCGCGCTGCTAGCGGATACGCTTGTTGGGCTGGCCTCACAGACGCGCCCCCCCGACCACGTCCTCGTCGTGGACAACGCCTCGACGGATGGCACGGCGGCGTTGCTCGCGGAGCGATTTCCCAAAGTGGAGCACTTGCCGCTCGACCGCAACACGGGCTCAGCAGGCGGCTTCCACGCCGGGCTCGCGCACGCCCACCGGGCAACGGTTGGCGGGCAGCCCTTCGACTTCGTCTGGGTGATGGACGACGATGTGGTGCCTGCGCCGGACTGCCTCGCACGCCTGCTTGCGGTGGCTGAGGTGAGCGGGAAAGCCGTCGTCGTGCCCGAGCGCCGCGAGGCTGACGGGACCGTCCGTCGCGCCGAGCACCTGCTCGACGACGCCGCGCAGCGCTACGTCCTGCTCGCCTGCCCGTCGTCGATGGAAGCTATCAGCGAGGCCGACCCGCTCCGTTGGTGCGCCACCGACGTATTCACCTTCGAGGGGCCGCTCGTGAGCCGCCAAGCCCTCGACGCCGCAGGTCCTCACAGTCCTGCCGCTCAGCCTGACCCTGGCCTCTTCATCACGGCCGACGACACGCACTTCGCCATCGCCGTCTACCACGCGTTCGGCCCGGAGGCTACCGCGTTGGTGCCTGGGGCGGGCCTCCACCGTCAGGTCCCCCCGCCGACGGACACCGTCCCCGTGCAGTCCGCACTCAAAGCTCGCCTCACCGGCAACGCTGCGCTCGACCTCTGGCCCGACCGCGCGCACTGGAAGCGGGTCTACTATTTCCGGAATCGGCACTTGCTCTGGCGAGCCCTCGGCTGGGACCGCCGACGCTGGCGGCACGCCGTCCTGCACGGGGGCTACGTCGTCACCGACGTGCTCGCGGCACGCCGCCTCGGCTGGGCGTGGCGTACGCGGCTGCGCTGGAACCTCCGCGCGCTCCACCTCGGCCTGCGCGGTCAATCTGGTGCGTTCCTCGATCCGGCGCAGTACCTCGCGGAGGTGCGCGACGAACTCAACGCCGACCAAGATGGCAGCTAGGCACGCGCAACAGACTCAGGCCTGAACGACAGCGTCGAGCAGCGCCGCTCGGAGCGCGTCGTCGTCCTCAATGGCGGCGAGGTCGGCCAGCAGCGTGTCGAGTTCGGCGTGGCTCAGCGGGGGCGTGCTCGTCAGGCCAAGAATGGCAGGATGCCGCGTCTCGATGGGGCGCTCGTCGTCTTCCCAGAGCTGTTCGTGGAGCTTCTCGCCGGGGCGGATGCCCGAATACACAATCTCGATGTCCTTGCCTGGGGCCTGGTGGCGGATCAGCCGCTCGGCGAGGTCCACGATCCGCATCGGCTCGCCCATGCGCAGCAGGAACAGCGGGGCCTCGTCGAGGACGAGCGTGTGGAGGACGAGCGTCGCGGCCTCCTCGGCGCTCATGAAATAGCGCGTCATCTCCGGGTGGGTGACCGTCACCGGCCCGCCCGCGGCGATCTGCTGCACGAAGCGCGGCACGACCGAGCCCTGGCTACCAAACACGTTGCCGAAGCGGACCGCCTTGCGTCGCATCGTCCGACCGCCCGCACGGACGGCCCACTCGGCGAGGCGCTTCGTTGCGCCGAGCACGTTGGACGGGGCGACAGCCTTGTCGGTCGAGATGAAGACGAATTGCTCCACGTCTGCGTCCTCGCAGGCGCGCACGAGGTGTGCCGTCGCGCGGGCGTTGTTGGCGAACGCCTCGCGCGGGTGCGCCTCCATAAGCGGGACGTGCTTGTAGGCTGCCGCGTGCAGTACCACGTCGGGCTGGTAAGTGCGGAGCAGCCGATCCACGGCCGTCGGGTCGCGGAGGTCCGCGATGCGCAGGGCGAGGTCGCCCTCGTAGCCCGCAAGCTGCGGTTCGAGCTCGAAGAGGCCGAGTTCGGCCATGTCCACGAGCACGAGCCGGGCGGGCCCGAGCGCCGCGATCTGCCGCGCCAACTCGGAGCCGACGGAGCCGCCCGCGCCGGTCACGAGCACGGTGCGTGGAGTGAGGTAGCGCACGAGCGCAGGGCGGTCCACCGCCGGATCGGGGCGGTCGAAGAGGTGGTGGAGCGTAAGCGGGACCGGCGCGGCGTCGCCCGCAAGGTGCGGCCAGCGCTCGACGGCCAGCCGTGCCGCGATGCGCAGGCCGAGCACCCCCGTGAGCGTGAGCAGCCACTGGCCCGCCACGATCCCGCGCATCGGCATCCGAAAAGGCCCGGCGAGGTAGTCCAGCCCGACGGCTACGATCCCGCCGATCACGAGCGCCTTGGCGATCCGGGCGTAGTCGTCGAGCCGCATCGTCCACGGCGGCTGCCTGTAGGTCCGCGCCGCGCCGAGCGCGAGCAGATAGACGAGCGCGGTGATGAGGAACGTTGCCGTGTAATCGACCGTGCTCGGGAACCACACGGCCCGCCCCGTTCGCAGCGCTAGCGCTCCGACGAAGGCGAGATACACCACCGCCATGTCGGCGAGGAGCAGGACAGCCCAGCGGCTAAAGGGGGGGAGGCGGTCGAGCAAGGCGGTGGGAAAATGTGCAGCTTACCAAGATAAGGACGCCTCAGCGTTGCGCTGGCGCACCACGCTGGGTGACCTCATCGAACAGCGCGGTCATCTTCGCGGCCAGCGCGCGCCGGTCGAAGTGGGCACGGGCGTAGCGCTCGCCACGAGCCCCCGCCTCAGCGAGTGCCTCGGGGGCATCGAGCACGGCAGCGAGCCGCGCCGCGAACGTCTCCGGGTCTGCCAGGGGGACATACCAGCCGCATTGCTCCTTCTCCACGAGTCGCTTCGTCCATCCCGCGTTCGTCACCACGACGGGCGTGCCAGCCGCGAGGCTGTCGAAGAGCTTGGCTGGGGCGTTGGTCGCGAGCACGGGCACGTCGAGGAACGGGACGAGCGTGAGCGCGGCGAGCTTGAAGTAGGCGAGTGCCCGGTGGCGCGGCATCGGAGGGAGCAGCCGCACGTTCGCCTGCTGCGCGGCTTGCTGCCGGACCGTGTCCGCGTGGAACCCCGCCCCCATGAACACGAACGCGAGGTCGTCGCGGTAGGCGAGGTGCGCGAGGGCAGCGAGCGTCTCCGGGATCGCGTTGGCGCGGCCGAGCGTGCCCGCGTAGAGCACCACGCGCCGTTCGCCGAGGCCCTGCTCGCCGAAGCCCCGTTCGCCAAGGTCGAGATCGTGCCGCAGCCGGGCCACCTCCTGCGGCGTGATGGCGTCGAGGAGATCGAGGTCGGTACCCTGGAGGATCGTCGTGGCGGTGGCCTCAGGGACGCTGCGCCGGACGTGCGCCGTCATGTCGGGCGAGACGCCGATCACATGCGCGGCCTCGCGGTAGAGCCGCCGTTCGAGCGCATAGAGCGGGCCTGCAAGCCGCCGAGGTAGCGCGCCCATCGCGACGGGAAAGTCGGGCCAGAGGTCGCGCACCTCGAAGACGAACGGGACACCGAAGTGACGCGCCACGCGCAGCGCGGCCCACCCGACGGTGAGCGGCGTCGAGATGCCATACACCACGTCCGGGCGCGGGCGGCGGCGGGCTAGCCGCTCGGCCTGCCACGCGAACCGGAGGTAGGCAGGGAAGCGTCGCGCGGCCCCCATCGTGTTGTCGTAGGGTACGTCGAGCGCGTGCAGCGTCGTGCCGGGGGGAGTGTCCGGGAAGGCCGTCGTCGCGCGTCGGTCGAGCCACAGCCGCGAGGTGACAAGGTCCGTGTGATAGCGCTCCCCCCAGGCATCGAGGAAGGTGAACAGCCGCCCATGCGCCGCCGCGTCCGGCGTGCTGTAGTGCTGGTACAAGCAAAGGATTTTCGATGTTCGATGTTCGATGTTCGATTTGTGATTCAAAACAGAGTACATATAGCTGTATTCAGTGGCGTTGAGAGGCCACCTAAGAAGTTCTCCCCCTGGTCAGGGGGAGTCAGAGGGGGTTGCCGACCCAAGCTCGATGATCGACCACCCCCAGCCCCTCCTGTCCAGAGCTTGCCCTCGCGCAGGCGGGAGAGGGGAGCTATCAAAGCCTCTGCGTTTCGCTATAGGTACGACCAATCGAAAATCACCAATCACCAATCAGAAATCATCAACGTCCTCGTTGCCGGGGCCGTAGACGCCTTCGCCGCGAAGCAGTGCGAAGGGGGTGCGCAGCAGGATGCGCGCGTCGAGCCAGAGCGAGCGGTGGCGGACGTACCACACGTCGAGGGCGGTGCGATCCTGCCAGGCGAGCGCATTGCGACCGTGGATCTGCGCCCAGCCTGTCAGTCCCGGGCGTACGGCGAGGCGGAGTCGCTGCTCGGCGTTGTAGTGCTCGATCTCGCCGAAGAGGACCGGGCGTGGCCCCACGAGGCTCATCTCGCCCCGCACGACATTCCAGAGCTGCGGGAGCTCGTCGAGGCCCCAGCGCCGCATCCAGGCCCCGATGCGGGTAGCGGCGAGGTCGGGCCGATGCGCGTCGTGCGGCTGGGTCCCGAGCGAGCGAAACTTCAGGATAGCGAACGCGCGGCCGTGACGGCCGGGCCGCGTCTGGCGGAAGAGCACAGGGCCGCCGTCTTCAAGCTTGACGGCCGCTGCGAGAGCAAGACCGAGGGGAGCCCCGGCCACGAGGGCAGGCACGACCAGTCCGAGGTCGCGGGCGCGCTGGAGCCGGTCCAACCAGGGCCGGACAGGAGAGGAGGCTCCGCCGCTCATGCGACAGCCGTCGCCGTGGTACAGACCGCAGGCAGGTGCCGACCGAGCGCCTCCGCGACCTTCGCTACATCGCCCTCCATCATCCGCGTCGTGAACGGGAGCGCGAGCGTCCGCGCGGCCACGGCCTCGGCGACGGGGAACGCACCGGGTACGAAGCCGAAGCGCTCGCGGTAGTACGGCTGCAGGTGGATCGTCGGGAAGTAGGGCGCGCAGCCGATGCCCTCGTTTTGGAGACGGATCAGCAGGGCGTCGCGGGCCGTCGCGGCCTGGGCGTTATCGTCGAACGGAGCGGCGAGTTCGACCACGTAGACGAACCAACTCCGCGTGCCACGAACGGTGACCGGGGTACGCAGGAGCGGCTGGCCGGATAGGGCGTCCTTGTAGAGCGACGCGACGCGGGCACGGGCAGCCAGGAGGTCGCCAGCCCGCTCGACCTGCGCGAGGCCGACGGCCGCCGACAGCTCGTCGAGGCGGTAGTTGAAGCCGAGCCGGACATGCTCCATGCGTGCGTCATCGGCGCGGCCCTGGTTGCGCATCGAGCGGCACGCGGCGGCCAGCGCCTCGTCGTCGGTGGTGATGCAGCCGCCTTCGCCGGTCGTCAGCTGTTTGTTGGGGTAGAAGCCAAAGCCCGCTGCGTGGCCCCAGCTTCCGATGGTCCGCCCCCCTACGGACGCGCCCGGTGCTTCGCAGGCGTCGTCGATGAGCACCAAGCCTCGCTGCTCGGCGAGTGCCGTCAGCGCCGGCCAGTCAGCGGGCTGCCCGAACACGTCCACGGCGAGCACGCCGCGCGTCCGCTCCGAGAGCACGCCCTCGATCTGTGCCACGTCAATCCCATACCCCGGCCGCTCGATGTCTACGAAGCGAGGCGTCACGCCCTCGTACAACAGCACGTTCGCCGACGCCACGAACGAGTACGGTGTGGTCACCACCTCGTCGCCAGGACCGAGGCCGAGCGCCCGCACGATAAGGTGCAGCGCCGCCGTCCCGCTGTTCACCGCGACCGCGTGGCGCGTGCCGGCCAGCGCGGCCATCGCCGCCTCGAACCGCTCCGTGTAGGGGCCCATCGCCAGGCGTCCCGAGCGGAGCACGTTGAGCACGTAGCGCTCTTCGAGGGCACTGAGGTCGGGCTGGGCAAGCGGGAGCACGGTGGACGGTGGACGGTGGACGGTGGACAGGGTGCGGCGCGCGAAAAAAGTTCTGATTTGGCTTTCTATATCGAGGTTAGTGACACATCTTCAATGACCAATGACCAATGACCAATGACCAATGACCAATGACCAATGACCAATGACCAATGACCAATGACCAATGACCAATGACCAATGACCAATCAGA
>JBCCRG010000115.1:0-9464 GCA_039208155.1 Bacteroidota bacterium
CGAGGCGTGTGGGACTGTCTACCCCAATCAGCGAAATGCCCACCCCCGCGTACGGGCGCACGATGCGCAAGACGGGCGGGAGGTTGAGTCGGGTGTCCAGGTTGGCTGCCCAGACGGTCCCGACCTCGGTGGGGCGCGCATTCCACTTGCGGTAGTAAAAGTCGAAGCTCGGTACCACATCGAGGGCGTGGTCGAACGCCGGGATGTAGAACGAGACGCCGACGCCATAGCGAGGCACGTCCGCGACGCGCGCGTAGCCCCCGGACAGGCCCGCGTAGAGTTGGGCGGTGGCAGCGGGCGCACAGACGAGCGCAAGCGCAAGCCCGGCAAGCAAGCGGTAGGCAGGCAGGGAGCGGGGCATGACGGAGCGGGCCAGGGCGGAGGACGGGGCTGCGCAAAATAGCGGAAGCCCGGGACGTGTCGGTCGGGCACCGGCGTTTCGCGGTTCGTCTTGGTCGCGGATTCGCGCACCGATTCGTGCGATGCACTAGATTCCGCCCGTTCGAGCCCGCAGCGGTTCGGACGGGTTGCCTCCCCCACGCGCCGACTGCTCCACCGCCATGATCTGTGCCCGTCTGCTTGTCCCACGGCTTTGCCTGGGCCTGGTGGTAGCGCTCGGGGCGCTCGCGCTCGGAGCCGTTCCGGCTGCCTGGGCCCAGTCGCCTGCGCTGCCCGACACGCTCGAAACGGACGACCTGCCCGACTCGCTGCAGGACGAACTCGACCGGCGCGGGCTCACGCTCGATCAAGCGCTGCGCAATGCCGAAAGCTTAGGGATTGATCTCAGCGATCCCGAGATCGCGGCGCGGCAGGCCCGTGCGCTCGGGCTTCCCGAGGAAGACATCGAGGAACTCTTGCGGCTGATTGCTCTCGCCGACGCCCGTGAGCTGCAGCGTACGCAGGTTGTAGGCCCAGACAGCGAGCCCATCGTGCTGCGCCCGGACACGCTCCTCCTACCCGACACGCTTGCAGTGGCGGAGGACCTCGCTGAAGACGAACTCGCTTACTTCGGCTACGACACCTTCCGCCTGACCAGCGACGGCGCCCAGCCGCTCGTCACCATCCCCGTCGCGGACGATGGCTACATCGTCGGGCCCAGCGACGAACTGCGCCTGACCGTGTCCGGCGACGCCGAATTCCAGCTCGATCTCACGGTCGATCCAGAGGGGCGCGTGTTCATCCCGACCGTTGGCCAGTACACCGCCGCCGGGCAGCCGCTCGGCGACCTGCGCGAGCGGCTGCGGCGCGTGCTCGGACGCAGCTACGCCGGGCTCCTGACGAACCCGCCGTCGAGCTTCATGGACCTCACGCTGCGGCGCCTCCAAGCCGTGCAGGTCTACGTCACCGGGGCCGTCGACCGGCCCGGTGGCTACACCGTCCCCAGTGGGACGAGCGTCTTCAACACCCTCTACCTCGTGGGCGGACCCACGCTGGACGGCTCGCTCCGGCGCATCCGCGTCGTGCGCAACGGCCAAACCGTCGCCACCGTCGACGCCTACGACTACCTCCTCGAGGGCCGCGAGGCGCAGCCCGTCCGTCTCCAGAATGGCGACCGTGTCTTCGTACCGCCGCGCGGAACGACCGTTGCCATCGAGGGGGCGGTGCGGCGGCCGGCCTTCTACGAAATACGCAACGGCGACGAGAGCGATGGCGGTGAGAGCCGCAGCAACGAAGACCTGGCCGCGCTGCTCGGCTTCGCGGGCGGGCTCGAAGCGGACGCCTACGCTGAGCGCTTCCAGATCGAGCGCATCGTACCGTTCGTCGAGCGTCGCGACCCGTCCATCGCGCGCGAGGTGCGCGACCTCTCGCTCGTCGAGGTCCTGCGCGGGAGCCTCAGCGTCGAGCTTGCCGACGGCGACGCGGTGCGCATCTTCTCGATCCTGGACGCGGCCGCCCTCGCGAGCCGCGCCGCCGTGGTTGCCGCGACTATCGAGGGCGCGGTCTTTCAGCCGGGGCGCTACGAACTCGGGCAGACCGTCCGCACCGTGCGCGACCTCGTCGAGGCCGCCGACGGGCTGCGTGGCGACGCCTACCAGGCGCGCGCTGAGCTGCTTCGGTTCGAGGCCGACCTCGACCGCACGCTCACCCGCCTCGATCTGGGCGCTGCCCTCGCGGACGACCCACAGCACAACCTCGTACTCCGGCCCGGCGATGTGGTGCGCGTCTACGCCCGCGATGATCTGGAGGTTGAACGTGAAGTGCGCATCGTCGGGCGGGTGCGCGACCCAGGCACGTTCCCGCTCTTCGAGGGCATGACGCTCTTCGACCTGCTCTTCCAGGGAGGGGGACTCGCGGATCCCGAGTTCCTCGACACGGTGTTGCTCGAGCGCGCGGACCTCTATCGCCCCACCAAAGATGGCCTACGCGAGCGCCTCGTCCGCTTCGACCTCGGCGCGACGCTGCAGGGCGGCGACCTGGCCGACTTCCCGCTCGAGCCCGGCGACGAGGTGCGCGTCTACGAGCGCGCCGTGGAAGAGCCGGTTGAAGACCCGTTCGTGCTCGTGAGCGGGGCGGTGGCCTCGCCCGGCCGCTATCGCCTCCGGGAGGGAATGGACGTGGAGGATGCCATTCTTCAGGCGGGCGGCTTCGCTGAGGGCGCGCTCGAAAGCCGCGTCGAGGTGACGCGCATGACGGAGCGGAGCACCGGGCAACGAGCTGAGACGCGCGAAGTGCAAGTGCAGTCCGCCCGCCTTTTTGGAGAGTCTCCGACGGAGGGTCCCGGGGCGAGCCTGGCGCTGCAGCACCGCGATCGGATCTACGTCCGCCTCAGCCCCGATTTCCAGGTGCAGCAGTCTGTGGTGCTCTCGGGCGAGGTGCTGTTCCCTGGGCAATACACGCTCCAGCGGGAGAACGAGACGCTCGGCGAGGTGATCGACCGTGCTGGCGGCCTCACCGCCGCAGCCTACGCCGAGGGCGGGCGGCTCATCCGTAACCAGCGCCAAGTGATCGTCGAGATCGAGCGGGCGCTCGCCGGAGATCGCCGCGCCGACGTGGTGCTGCAGGACAACGACCGGATCGTCATCCCCGTGCGTCCGAACACGGTCGCAGTGCAGGGCAACGTGGCCAACGAAGGGCTCATCAAATATGCCGAGGGGCGGCGCGTGTCGTACTACCTGGAGCGCGCGGGAGGCACCCGTGACCGCACCCTCGATGTGTTTCTGACCCAGGCTTCCGGAGCTACCTTCAAGCTGCGTCGCGGGCTCTTCCCTGAGGACCCGGTCGTGGACGACGGGGCCGTGATCCGCGTCGAGCGCGAGCCTGAGGAGGAAGAGTCTGCCGACGTAGGCGAGATCATCCGAGATACGCTCACCATCCTGTCGGGAACGGCGACGGTGCTCGTTCCGCTCATTATCGCGCTCCAGCGCTAGCCGCGTGTGATTGGCATGGACCCGCGTATCGCACCCAACCCTACCCGCTCCGAGCGCGCCGACAGGCGTCCAGGCTCCAGTGCGCCCAATGCTGCTGAGGACGTACCGCGCGAGGTGTCGCTGCTCGACGTGCTGCTGATGGTGACGCGGCACCGTCGGACAATCCTCCTCACGGCTACAGCGTTCGCCGTGCTGGGCGTCGTCTACGCGCTGCTCCAGCGTGACGAGTACACCGCCTCGGCTACGCTTGTCCGTGAAGCCGAGGAGGGCTTCGCCTCTAGCGGGGCAATCTCGGCGCTGCGCTCCTTTGGGTTCGACCTCGGGGCGACCGAGCCTGGGCTCTCCGTCGAAGCCTATCCAGACATTCTCGCTACGCGTGAGGTACGCCTCGTGTTGCTGCGCGACACCTTTCAGGTGCCAAGTGAAGACACGAGCCTGACGTTGATGCGCTACGTACTGCGCCCCTCGCCGATCGGCTACGTGGTCAACGCTCCCAAGCGCTGGGTGCGTTCGTTGCGTCGATCTGAGGGGGGCGCTGCACCGAGCGAGCAGCCTGTGCTCTCCGAGCTAGAGCAGCTCGCGTTGGGCAAGCTCGCAGGACTCACCCGAGTTTCGACCAACGAGGAGTCGGGGCTGATGAGCGTGACGATCACCACGTACGATCCGTATCTATCGGCGGCGGTGGTGGAGCGCTCCGTGGACTTGCTCGCAGAGCGGGTGCGCTCCATCCGCACGCAGAAGGCGCGGGACAACCTCGCCTTCGTGAGCGAACGCTTCGAGCAGGCCGAGCAAGACTTTCGCCGCCAGCAAGCCCGTCTCGCGGCCTTCGACGACCGCAACCGCGCCATCCAGACGGCCTCGTTGCGTACACAGCGCGAGCGTCTCACGCAGGACCTGTCGTTCAAGCGGGAATACTACAACGAGCTCCGGACCGAAGTGACACGCGCCGAGCTCGAACTCCAGCGGAGCGAGCCAATTATCACGGTCGTTGAGGAGCCCGTGGTGGTCCTCAAATCCAGCGGGCCCAGGCGCGGGCTGATCGTAATGGTAGCCCTACTGCTTGGGGTCGTACTCGGGTTCGGGATCGCCCTGCTTCGTGAGATTGCGGGCAGCGGTCAGGAAGAAGACCGGGCCAAGTGGGAGGAGGTGCGGGCCGGGCTCAGCTGGCCGTGGCGGAGTCGCACGCCTGAGAACGCCGCGTAGCGTGGTGCTCGGCACGGCGTTTGCGCGCGTTTCATGCAGCGCACGTCCGCGAAGGCCGGGGCGCCACAGGCACTGACTAAACAACAACGAAGAAGCCGCCGAAAAACACGCTCCCTCCGCCCTTGCTTCGGCGTGACGGTAGCTTTCTTCCCCTCTGTTGACCCCTCGCACACCCTCAACATCATGCGCGTTTCTGTCATCGGGACCGGCTACGTCGGTCTGGTCTCGGGTACCTGCTTCTCCGAGATGGGTAACGACGTAGTCTGCGTCGACATCGACGAGGCCAAGGTGGCCAAGCTCACCGACGGTGAACTGACCATCTTCGAACCTGGGCTGGAGCTCTACTTCGAGCGCAACCTCCGCGAAGACCGGCTTCACTTCACCACGGAGCTCGCGCCGGCCGTCGAGCACGCCGACATCATCTTTCTGGCGCTCCCGACGCCCCCTGGCGAGGACGGCTCGGCCGACCTGCGCTACGTGCTCGGCGTGGCCCATGACATCGGCGAACTGCTAGCGGCTAACCCTGACTGGGGCTACAAGGTGATCGTGGACAAGAGCACGGTGCCCGTTGGCACGGCCGACCTCGTCACGGCGGCTATCTCGGAGGCGGGCGTCGCCGAGGGCGAGCGCTTCGATGTCGTCTCGAACCCTGAGTTCCTACGCGAGGGGGTCGCGGTGGACGACTTCATGAAGCCTGAGCGCGTCGTGATCGGGACCTCGTCGGAGAAGGCGGCCGACCTGATGACGCAGCTCTACGAGCCCTTCGTGCGCTCCGGCAACCCAATCATTGTCATGGACGAGAAGTCGGCGGAGATGACGAAGTACGCCGCCAATGCCCTCCTGGCCACTAAGATCACGTTCATGAACGAGATCGCCAACGTGTGCGACCGCGTGGGCGCGGACGTGGATAAGGTGCGGCGCGGCATCGGAACCGACAGCCGCATCGGGCCGAAGTTCCTCTACGCGGGCATCGGTTTCGGCGGCTCATGCTTCCCGAAAGACGTGCAAGCGCTCGTGCGCACGGCGCAGCAGAACGATTACCCGTTCGAGATCCTGCAGGCCGTCCTCAACGTCAACGAGGAGCAGCGCACGATCCTCATGCCGCGCATCGAGGCCGAACTCGGCGACCTCAACGGGAAGAAGATTGCGATGTGGGGGCTGGCCTTCAAGCCCAACACCGACGACGTGCGCGAGGCGTCGAGCCACGCCATGATTCGCGCGCTCACCGCCGCCGGAGCCGACGTCGTGGCCTACGATCCCGAGGCCATCGAGACGACGCGGCCCGTGCTCGGCGAGGGCCCGCTCGGCCAGGGCTCGATCCACTACACGACCGACTCCTACGGCGCGCTCATCGGCGCGGACGCGCTCGTGATTTGCACCGAGTGGCCTGAGTTCCGCCGCCCCGACTTCGAGCGCGTGAGAACACTCCTAAAGGAGCCGATCCTCTTCGATGGGCGCAATCTCTACGATCACGACCGCATGGCGACTGCAGGCTTCCGCTATTTCTCCATCGGACGCCCCTACGTCGCTCCGTCGGTGCCAGCCATCGTCTCGACCAACGGCCAAGCCTGAGCAGCCCGCCTTCTCCAGCCGCCCCAATCCAGCCCTCGCATGCCTCGTACGCTCATCACCGGCGGTGCCGGTTTTCTCGGCTCGCACCTCTGTGAGCGCCTTCTCGCCGAAGGCCACGAGGTCGTCTGCATGGACAACCTCATCACTGGCAACCCCGACAACGTCGCGCACCTGATCGGGAATCCCAGCTTCCAGTTCGTCCACCACGACGTGAGCACCTACGTCTACGTGGCGGGCGACCTAGACTACCTCTTCCACTTCGCGAGCCCCGCCTCGCCGATCGACTACCTGAAGCTGCCCATTCAGACGCTGAAGGTCGGGGCGCTCGGGACACACAACTGCCTCGGGCTCGCCAAGGCCAAGGGCGCGCGGATGCTCATCGCGTCTACCTCTGAGGTCTACGGCGACCCGCTGGAGCACCCCCAGACGGAGTCGTACTGGGGCAACGTCAACCCGGTCGGCTTCCGCGGCGTCTACGACGAGGCCAAGCGCTTCGCCGAGGCCATCACGATGGCCTACCACCGCTACCACGGCGTCGAGACGCGCATCGTGCGCATCTTCAACACGTACGGCCCCCGCATGCGCACCGACGACGGCCGCGCGCTCCCCACGTTCATGAGCCAGGCCCTGCGCGGCGAGCCGATCACGGTCTTCGGCGACGGCTCGCAGACGCGCTCGTTCTGCTACGTCGACGACCTCATCGACGGCATCTACCGCCTGATGATGAGCGACGAGACGGAGCCCGTCAACGTCGGCAACCCAGACGAGATCACGATCCGACAGTTCGCCGAGGAGGTCATCGCGCTCACGGGCTCGTCGTCCGAGATCGTCGAGAAGCCGCTGCCGGCGGACGACCCGAAGATCCGCCAGCCCGACATCACGAAGGCCCGCACGCGCCTCGGGTGGGAGCCCCAGGTGCCGCGCGCGGAAGGTCTGAAGCGCACGCTCGCCTACTTCCGCGAGGCCCTCGACATCCCCGAGGAGGTGAACGTCTAGTCGCAGATTTGTCTCCTCATCCCCGCACACTCCTCTCTCTTCACGTCCCACGTTTATGCTCGCAGACGTACGCGCCATCGCCATCCAGGCAGGTCAGCGCATCCTCGACTTCTACGCCGAAGAACTTCCCGTCGACTACAAGGCCGACGACTCCCCGCTCACGCAGGCCGACCGTGCCTCGCACGCCTACATCGTGGAGGCCCTCGGCGCGCTGACCCCGGACATCCCCGTGCTCTCCGAGGAGTCGCCGGAGGACGAGATTGCTGGGCGCAAGGGCTGGGGCACCTTCTGGCTCGTGGACCCGCTCGACGGCACGAAGGAGTTCGTCAAGAAGACCACGGGCGAGTTCACCGTCAACATCGCGCTCGTGGAGGGCGACGAGCCAACGCTCGGTGTCGTGCACGTCCCGGTGCAGGGCATCACCTACTATGCTGACGCCGACGGCGCCTTCAAGCAGGTCGGCGACGCTGAGCCCCAGCCGATCCAGGCACGCGCGGCTGCCAACGATGCACTCACCGTCGTCGCGAGCCGCGACCACGCGGGCGCTGAAGTGGCCGCGATCCTCGATGGGCTCAGCGAAGCAGGCTACGCCGTCGAATCCGCCAGCATGGGCTCGTCGCTCAAGTTCTGCCTCGTCGCCGAGGGCCAGGCCGACTTCTACCCGCGCACGGTCCCGACCTTCGAGTGGGACACGGCGGCGGCGCAGGCTATCGTGGAGGCCGCGGGTGGCCGCGTCGCCACGCGCGACGGCGAGCGGCTGGTCTACAACAAGGACGACATCCGCAACCCCTCTGTCTTCGCCATCGGCGACCCCGCTTTCGACTGGCGGAAGTTCGTCGCCGAGGAAGTACCTGGTTGACTACAGACCGTCGCCGGCTTGGCTAGCTGAGCCTGACGGTCGTCCAGGAACCGAAACGAAGGACCGATGGAACTCGGCTGGCAGGCGTGGTACACGCTCGGCGCGCTGATCCTGATGATCGGGGCGCTGGTGCGCAACATCGCGCGCCCGGACCTCATCCTGGTCGGGACGTTGGGGCTGCTCTTGGTGGCCAACGTGGTGCCGGTCGAGCGGGCGTTCAGCGGCTTCGCCAACCCGGCGGTCATCACCATCGGGGCCCTGTTCGTGGTGGCGGCCGGGGTCGAACGTACGGCTGCGATCTCAGCGGTAGACGGCATCCTGCGTCCGAAGAGCGGGCGCATCGGCGTGGCGATCCTGCGGCTGATGGTGCCGACCAGTCTGCTCTCGGGCATCCTCAACAACACGCCCATCGTGGCGATGCTGATTCCGCGCGTGCAGACGTGGGCGCGCGAGACCGGCATCCCGGCCTCGAAGCTGCTCATTCCGCTGTCCTACGCGGCCATCATTGGCGGCTGGGTGACCCTCATCGGCACGTCCACGAACGTGATCGTGCACGGCCTCCTGCTCGCGGAGGGGCTACCCGGCTTCTCGTTCTTCGATCTGACGTGGGTCGGCATCCCGGCGATGATCGTTTCGGCGCTCTACTTCGCGCTCATCGGGCACCGCTTCTTGCCAGACCGCTCGGACGGCGTCGTCTTGGGCGAGAGCCAGGTGCGCAGCTACGCCTTCGAACTGCGCGTCGACCCGGAGGGCCCGTTCGTCGGAAAGACCATCGAGGGGGCGGGGCTACGCGACCTGGAGACGGCCTACCTCGGCTCCATCGGCCGGAAGGAGGCGGGGGCACAGGAGCGCACCACGGTCCCGGCGCGGCCCGATACGGTCTTGCAAGCCGACGACGCGTTGCTGTTCACAGGCGATGCCGGGGCGGTGGGCGCATTGCTGGAGCGCGATGGCCTGGCGCACCCGGTCGAGCCGATCCGTTCCCCGCAACGCCGGGCGCTGCCGCTCTACGAGGCCGTGCTGGCGCCTTCGTCGGACCTAGTCGGGAAGACGCTCCGCGACGTGGACTTCCGCAACCGTTTCGGGGGCGTGGTGCTCGCGATCCAGCGTAGCGACGCGCCGCTACTCGGGCGGATCGGGCGGACGTCGCTGCGGGCCGGCGACCTGCTGCTCATCGAGTCCCACATGGGGTTTGCAGCTCAGGTGCGCGGGCGGCAGGATTTCGCGCTGCTCGCCGAACTGGAGCGCCCGCCGCGTAAAGCGTCACGCAAAGCGCCCATCGCACTCGCTATCCTGCTCGGCTTCATCGTGATCGTCGGGTTCGGATGGATGCCGCTGGCGACGGTAGCGCTCGCGGCGGCCATCGGCGTGGTCGTGACGGGCTGCGTTCACGGGGCGCAGGCGCGGGCCGCCATCGACTGGGGCGTGCTCGTGATGATCGCAGCGGCGCTCGGCATCGGCCAGGC
>JBCCRG010000116.1:0-9420 GCA_039208155.1 Bacteroidota bacterium
AGGACGAGGCGCCGAGCACCCCGCAAAAACTGCTATTTGTAGCCCAGACCGCTACTCGTGCCGGAGCGCCTGGATCGGGTCGGCCACGGCGGCGCGGAGGGCCTGCGTGCCGACGGTCATCAGGGCAATGGCGAGTAGGAGCCCGCCTGCGATGAGGAACGGGACGGGGCCGAGGCCGACCTGGTAGGCGAAGCCGTCGAGCCAGCCAGAGAGCAGCCACCAGGCCAGCGGCACTGCGAGCGCAAACGCCACGCCGATGAGTACCACGAAGTCGCGGGTGAGCAGGCCGATGAGGCCGCCCACGCTCGCGCCGAGCACCTTGCGGATGCCGACCTCGCGGCGGCGCTGCTCGGCGGTGAAGCTCGCCAGCCCGAAGAGCCCCAGGCACGCCACGAAGATGGCGAGGCCCGCGAACACCGCGGCGATGTGGCCGAGGCGCTCCTCGTTGCGGTACTGGCGGTCGTAGATGTCATCGACGAAGCGGAGGCTCATCGGGCGGTGCGGGGCCACGGCCCCGTACGCTGCGGCGAAGTGGTCGAGCGCGGGGCCAGGGTCGCCCGGGGCGAGGCGCACGACGAGGTGAAAGAGGTTGCCCGGCTCGTGCCACGCCACCATCGGCTCGACGGCGTCGTGCAGGGAGGCGTAGTGGAAGTCGGCGAACACACCCACGATCTCGCCGCGCCGCCAATCCACGTTTAGCTGCTGTCCGAGGGCCTCCTCGGGCGTCCATGCGAAGGCCTTCAGGAACTCCTCGTTGACGGCAAACTGGAAGTTGGTCGAGTCGGGCGTCGGCGCGTCGGCGAGCGTCCGACCCGCGAGCATGGTCACGCCGAGCGTCTCGAGCGCGTCCTGCTCGGCGGGCATCCCCTTGGCGAGCATCGGGTCGTCCTCGGGCGTGCCAGGGCCCCAGACGCCGGAGGTCCAGCCGAGTTGGCCCGGCACCTGATTGATCGCCGCCGCGGCCTCGATGCCGGGGTGCTGGAGGAGTTGCTCCTGGAGTGCCGCCTGCTGCTCACGGAGGGCGCGGTCGTTGATGGGCACCGTCACGAGCTGCTCCTTGTCGAAGCCGAGTTCCTGGTCGCTCATGTAGGTAAGCTGGGCGAGCACGACCAGCGTCCCTACGATGAGCAGCGCCGACGCCGCGAACTGGAACACCACGAGGCCCTGCCGCAGCCGCGTCGCCCCCCCGCGCTTCGTGGCCTGGCCGCGTAGGACCGCGACAGGTTCGGGCCGCGAGAGGTAGAGCGCCGGGTAGCTCCCCGCCACGAGCGTCACCACCGTGAACACGCCCGCGATGAGCGCCAGGACCGGCGGCGCGCCGAGGTCGGCGAGCGCAAAGCTCTTCTCGGCGAGCGTGTTGAACGCCGGGAGCGCGAGGCCCACGAGCACCACCGCTCCCGCCAGGCCTGCCGCCGCGAGCAGCGCCGACTCGCCGTAGAACTGCCCCAAGAGCTGTCCCCGCTGCGCGCCGAGCGACTTCCGCAAGCCGACCTCCTTCGCGCGCCGCGCCGACCGCGCCGTGGCCAGGTTCATGTAGTTGATGCAGGCGATGAGCAGGATCAGCGCCGCTACGATCCCGAAGCCGATCACGTAGGTGATGCTGCCGGTCGTGCTCAACTCGTAGCGCAGGTTCGAGTGCAGGTGGATGTCGAGGATCGGCTGGAGGCGGAACGGGCGCGGGTCGTCGCCCATCGCCGTGCGGCGGGCGAGGAGGTCCGGGATCTTGGCCGTGACGGCCTCGGCGGCGGCGGCGTCCGTGAAGCGGACGTAGGTGTAGAAGTTGGCCGAGTCCCAGACCTCGTTCTCGGCGAAGTAGGTCCGCGTGGCGAACGACGCGAGGAAGTTGAAGTCGTAGTGCGACGCCTCGGGCACGTCGGCCACGATGCCGGTCACCTCGAACTCCTGGCTGTTGTCGAGCAGGATCGTCTCTCCCATCGGATCGGCGTCGCCGAAGTACTTCGTCGCCATCGACTCGGTGAGCACGACCGTCCCGGCGCGGTTGAGCGCCGTCGCGGGGTCGCCCACGAGCAGCGGGTGCGTGAACACGTCGAAGAAGGTCGAGTCGACGTAGAAGAAGCCGCGCTCGTCGGCCACCGTCTCGCCGACGCGGATCACGCCGCCCCACGCCGCGATGCGCGTCGCGGCGACGACCTCCGGCATCTCGCGCATCAGCAGCGGCGCGATGATGCTCGGCGTCACGGCGATGTCCGGCCCATCGTCCGGCGCCATGAGCGCGGCGCGGTAGATGGCGTTGGCGTCCTCGTGGTGGCGGTCGTAGGACAGCTCGTGGCGGACGTAGAGCAGCAGCAGCAGGCAGCACGCCAGCCCGAGCGCCAGCCCGAGGATGTTGATGAACGCGTAGCCGCGCTGCCGGGACAGGTTGCGCAGCGCGATGAGGACGTAGTTCTTGAGCATGTCGGGCTGGGGCTTGTGGACCCGCCCCATTCGCAACCGCCGCTCCAACCGCCTCCCTGCCTTGATTCGACTGCTGAGCCTCGTTCAAGTGTGCGGGAGCGCACACGGGGCGGGCGGTCCAGGCGATTACCGTGGTGAGTCTGCGGGTGAACTATGTCCCCGTCGCTGTCGTACCGCTGTCTGATTCTCTCCTGGATCAGCTTATGGCCGTCCAAACCCGCTCCCTCTCCGAACTGACGCACGACGCGATCCACCTCCTCGCGCGCGAACTCGGCGTCGTGGAGACAGCCCGGTTCCTGAGCCAATTCGGCCTCGGTCATGGGGACTACACGAAAGAGCGAGAAGCTCTATTCGAAGGGGTGAGTACGGAGGAGTTGATCGAGGAAGCCCTACGGTTTCGCGACAAGACGGATAGCTAGCGCGGTCCGCCAACTAATACCTGGCTGAGCTTCCTGTTACAGCTTCAGCGAGGTCTGAATTGGGAGATTGGGGTAACCGATGCGTATCGGGGTTCCATCTGATCGGCTAAACTTTCCGTCTTGTTTGAGGAGCTTATCATCGAAGGCATCTACAAAGTGAACGTCTGCATGGATGGCAGACGAGAGGTGATTCGCATCATAGGCACGGAGCCCATGCCTCCACATTAACTTGCGGGCATACTCCGAGATCGCCCTATTTAGATCTACTAAAACCACAAAATCATGCTCAAAAAATGATTCTAGATCATTTTCCAAGTCTTGAGTCAGTTTTTCGTATCCTTTGATGTGCACAACCTCTGACAGTGTCAGTGCCGAGGTTATTATCCGCGTCTGCCCACGCTTTGCTTCATCAATGACTGCTTGACATAGTTCAACGCGCCCCTCCTCCGCTTTGAAGTAGGCGATAAAGGCCGAAGAGTCCCAGTACCTGCTTGGCAGCTTCGTCATACCGCTCTGTTAAATAGACCTCTGGCATTTTCAGGTGGCGGTAGTTCCTCTTTACGCCGAAACACTCTTAGCCTGTTGACTCGAACTCGAATCGGAGTGCCGTCCTCTCGGTAAGTGACGGTCCCGAATACTGAGACACGACGGCCGAAAGCACCGAGCGCGTCTTCGAGCAATGAGTCGTCACTAAACCTGCATTCGACCGGCCGATCTCGAAGATTGTCATAGACGACAAACTTAAATCCTCGCCGATCAGAAACTGTTTGCAATCTACCCTCCACAGAGCCCAGTGCTTTGTATTCTTTGCCTCGAATGGCATTGACGCTGGCAGCTGCCTGGGCAGACAAAGGAACCGTAGAGCCGTTGACTCTAATCTCGACTTTGTCAAGTCCCTTCTTTTTTCCAGACTCAGCGAGTTGGGCTAGGTCGTATGCAAGGTCAAGGGTCTTCTCTGTAAAGAATGGAGGAGCCTCCACTGTCCCACGTGAGAGAGCTTCGAATCCGCCTGTGATCGCGTCAACTGCCCTAAAAACTGCTTCGGAAGAAGTCTGCTCGACCGGGTGTCCCTCCGCGATAATGAGATTGCTGCCAGACTGGACTGAGATCGACCACCGGACGCCGCCTTTCTCGCCCGTCACATTCGTGGAAACCGATTTCAGGACGCCAAAAAAGTCCCTGACCCCTCGCAAGAATTGCGCTGGGCTGACATCGCCATCGAGGTTGAGAACAACCTTCTTGTGCTGTTTTGATTCAGGCATTGAAGCGTCTACCGATACCGGCGAAGCGGCAAGACAAGCTAAGGACTACATGTGACAGCCGTAGTGGCAGAGTAGAAAGACGACTCTGTCCGGTAACTACGCAGCCACTTAGCAGCTTGAATCCGTTCCAGACGAATCCAAGTGGGATCTCACCACACCAGCGCTAGGCCGACGATGCCGTTGACGATGCGCGCGGTGGTGCGCCCGCTCACGGTCCAGCGCAGGTCGCCGTTGAGCTGCCAGCGCTCCGAGAGCACCACCGTCACACCGGGGCCTAGCGTGACGAAGCCCTGCTCCGGCAAAGCGACGACGATGCAGGCGGCGGATCGAATGTGTCAACGCCGTGTTTCAGCCCCAACCAACCCGTGTAGCCCGATGCGCTTCGATCAGATCGTCTCCCGTGATCCAGACGTCGTCAGTGGCGCGCTCGTCTTCAAGGGGACGCGCGTGCCGGTCCAGACGCTCATCGACTACCTCAAGTCGGGCGAGACGCTGGATCGCTTTCTCGATGGCTTCCCCACGGTGACGCGCGCACAGGCCGAGGCGTATCTCGAGCTCACGCTGGGCGAAGCGGAGGCGCATGCCTGAGTCGTCCTCGTACCGCGTGCTTTTGGACGAGAACGTAGACCGTCAACTGGCCGCGCTCTTTGACCGTGACCTCACCGTGATGACGGTTCAGGAGCGAGGATGGGATGGGTTGAAAAACGGGACCCTGCTCCGAAGCGCTGCGGCCGAGTTTGACGTGTTCGTGACGATGGACCGCAATCTCCCGTATCAGCAGAACCTGAACGCCCTGGACCTCGCGGTCGTCGTCATCCGGTCGGTCAGCAATGCCTTCGTAGACGTGGCTCCTCTCATGCCCAAGGTGAACGAGGCTATCCGTACGGCCCAGCCTGGCGCGGCGACCGTCGTGTCTCGATAGCTGGCCTCACCACACCAGCGCCAGGCCGACGATGCCGTTGACGATGCGCGCGGTGGTGCGCCCGCTCACGGTCCAGCGCAGGTCGCCGTTGAGCTGCCAGCGCTCCGAGAGCACCACCGTCACACCGGGGCCTAGCGTGACGAAGCCCTGCTCCGGCGGAAAGCCGAGCTGCGAGAACTCGGTGATCTCGTTCGACGTGCTCTCGGTGAGGTCGCCGCGCGCGCGGAGGAGGAACGTCTCCGTCACGAAGTACCCCGCTTCCAGAAACGCCAGGATCTCGTCCTCAATGATGCCGCCGCGCTGGCGATAGCCCACGCTGCCGCCGACGTAGGCCGGTGTCGGCCAGAGCGAGAGGCCGAACTGGACCTCGGCGAGGAGGTCGGCCTCGCCCGAGCCGAGCGGCGGCGAATCCTCGGCGTCGTAGCCCGTGGGAAGCCGCACGCCCACCTGCGGCGAGACGACGAGCGGACCGAGCTGCGGCAGCGAGTACCGCACCTGAAGCGTCACGTCCGAGAGGCCGCCGTTGACGAACTCCCCGTCGAGGTTCTCCGCCACGGAGCTGCGCAGGAACGTGGAGCCGATGAGCGTGATGCGGTTCGTCAGGCCGACCTCCGCGTAGGCGTAGAGCGCCGCCTCGGAATACGTCTCCGGGTTTTCCTCCGAGCCTAGCGTCCCCAGGTTCCGGTCGCCGTCGAACCCGCGGTCGGCCCCGGCGAGGCCCACGCCGAGTTGAGCGTAGCCCTGGCCTTGCCCACGCGGCCACTGCGCCTGCGCTTCGGGGGCGGTGACGAGCAGAGCAACCAGCGAAGCCGCAAGGCACAGAGCGAAGGCAGGACGAGCACGCATGAGACGACAAAGGAAGGGCGAGGTCGGGACAGACGAAGGCATGGACTACGCAGCCTCCGGCATCCTTTCGTCGGCACGGGGCGAAAGCGAGCGGTTTGAACGCTCCGGCGTAGCCGGGGATATCACGCGGAGCTAACATCGGTGTAACATCTCGTGCATCCCAGGTGTGCAGCCAGCGCCTCGGCTGGCCTCACGCCGCCATCCACGACACCACCGCGCGGGCGAAGCGCTCGGGGGCGTCGGCGTCCATCCGGAGGTAGAGCGCGGGCTCGATCAGCTCCAGTTCCATCACGGCGAAGGTGCCATCCGGCATCCGCACGAAGTCGGCGCGGGCGTAGAGCGGGGCGGGCGCGAGCATCGCCACGACGGCGTCGGACTGGGCGCGCAACGACGGCTCGGGGCGGACGGCGCGGATGAGGCCACCGTGCTCTTCCTGCACGCGGAAGTCGCGCGGCTTGGGTGTCTTGAGGATCGTGTGGCTGTACGCCCCGGCGAAGTAGAACAGCGAGAACTCGCCCTCGCTCACCACGGCGGGGACGAACGGCTGTACCATGCACGCTCGGTCGCGGAACGTCTCGGCGAGCGTCGCACGCAGCGCCTCCGTGAGGCCGTCGCGCTTCAGCCAGAATGTATCGTCCGCGTTCGCGCTGACCGTCGGCTTCGCGATGAGTTGGTCGGTGCCAAACCGGTCGAACGCGCCGTCGAGCCCACCGCCCGAGGCCGTGTCGAGACCCTGGCTCCACTCAGTGGGGACGATGGGATGCCCCTGCGCGTCGAGGTCGCGGAGGTAGCCCTTGTCGAGGTTCCAGCGGACGAGCGCCGCCGGGTTCTCCAGCCGTGCTATCGAGGCCTCGATCTGATCGAGCACGGCGAGGAAGGCGTCGGCGTGGTGCTGGTAGTCCCACGGCGAGCGGATGACGACGAGGTCGAAGGCGTCCCAGTCGGCGTCGGCGGTCCAGGGGACGCGGTCCACGTGCCAGCCGAGCGCGGCCAGTGGCGCGATGGCGAGGTCGTCGTCGATCACGAAGCCGGTGGGGTCGGCCATCGTGAGAAAGGCGCAGCGGTTCACGCGGGGTACAGGCGGATGAGGAAGAGCGGGAGAGCGGGAGAGCGGACAAAATGCGTGCGTGCGACGGCACTGCGCTCACCCCGATCCTCCTCTCTCCGACTCACCCATCGCTCTGGGCTTCGGCGTGGAGCGCGACGCGGCGCATGGCCTGCGTGGCCGCGTCGGCGTAGACCTGCCGCATGCCGGTGTAGGCCCACGCCAGGAACGCCTGCGCCTCGGGCGCGCGAAGCCTCTTCGCGAGGTGAACCACCTTGGCATCGGACACGTCCACGAGGCGGTTCGTGAGCCGGTAGAGGACGTCGAGGCGGGTCGTCTCCCAGCGCTCCTCGGCCCGCTCCGCCATGCGGGTCCGAAAGGCCTCGACCGCATCCGCGTCCAGGCCCTGCGGGTCCACCTCGGCGAAGACCGCCCACTCGATCTCGCTGCGGATGCCGACCCGGAGGGCCGTCAACCCGAGCGCGTCGTCGAGGGCGGCCAGCCGGACGTCGCGCGGGCCGAACTTGGCGTCGTCCCATACCTTGCGCGACACGACGGGCGGCTGCTCCATCTCGAAGACGCGCGCCACGACCGAGTCGGCGGCCCATGCCTCGAAAGCATCGAGTTGCGCGTCGGTGGCGCTGTCGGCGAGCCGGTACGCCAGCTGGTCGACGGTGTACGCGGGGGCGAAGGCTTCGACGAAGACCTCGCGGAGCAGCCCATTGGCGGCGCTCCCCGGGGCGTGGCTGCGGTCCACGCTCGCATACGTCCCTTCGAGGAACGAGCGAGCGTAGAGGCCGACGAAGCTCGCCAGGTTGGTCTCCACCAGGAGCGCGCGGACCCGGTCGCGGCGCACCGCGGCGGGGTCGGCCGAGGCGACCTCGGGCATCCAAACAGATAGTTCGAGCCCGGCCTCGTCGAGAATGAGAGCGCTAAACCCCAGCCCGCGCGCCTCGTCCAGCTCTGCCCGGAGCGCCAGCAGGCTCTGCCCCGCCCCCGACCGCAGCGCAGCGGTGTAGGCAACGAGGTCAGCGTCGGGGAAATCGCGGTAGTAGAACTGGTGCGCGATGATGCTATTCTCGACGGTCCGGCGCGCACGCGCGGCCCCCTCCGACGCCACGAACAGCTCCGCCGCCTCCGGATCGACGTCGTCGTGGGCACTGATGAGGGCGAACACGAGCGCGGTGGTGCGGTGGAGAGTGCTCACCACGAACTCGTCGTAGCCGACCGCCCCCACGAGCGCCTCGACGAGCGGGCGTCGGTCCTCCAGCCGCGGCGGGTAGCCCTCAGCCTTGACGCGGGTGAAGAAGGCCCGGAGCGAGTCGGCGTCGTGCTCGACCTGGGCGCGCAGCATGCGGTCCACGAGCGGCGTGCGCAGCCAGGCCGCGATCTCGGCGAGGCGCGCATCCGGCTGCCGGGCGAACGCGCGAGCGACGAACGCCTCCGCCTGCACCGTGGTCAGGCGCGGCGCGATGCGGGCGCGGGCTGCAGCACGCACGTCCTCGGGCCACTTTGCGGTGGCGTCGTCGAAGTGGGTGAGGTAGAAGCGGTCCGGATTGGCGTTGCCGCCTTCGAGGTGCAGCCGCGTCGCGATCAGGTCGATGGCGGCGGCGCGGTCGGCGGCGGTGAGCACGGTGTCGGGAGCCGCCTGAGGGCGCTCGGTGGCCCACGCGGCGGCCGGCAGGACCGCGCTGAGCACGAGCGCTACCATCCAAAATGGACGAGCAGGGATATGCATCACGATTAGGACTAGAGGGGCGGCAACATACGCGCGCGCGACCGGAAAACGCGACCTCTAGAGTAGCACGATCAGCACCGCCACCGCAGCCGCCAGGATCACGACGAGGTTGAGCGCGAACGCCGCGACGGCCGCCAGCAACAACGGCAGGCGCGAGAGCCGGAACAGCGCCAGCGCCGCGATGGCCTTGCCGTGGGCGTCGGTCGCGAGTGCCCGCAGCGCCCAGAGCAAGCGCACGAAGCCCACGGCCCGCGTCGTCCCTTTCTCGGCACGGACGACGGTCGCCTGCGTCTTGCTTTCCGATAGCATCCCGCGCAGCACGTCCGGCAGACGCAGCACGCCGCGCACGGTGTCCACGGCCAGCCAGGTACCCGCCGCCGGCAGCAGCAGCGGCACGAGCGCGATGCCCGCTAGCCACCATGTCACCTGCCCCGCCGCCGCGAAGCGCCCCGCCACGATCCACCACAGCACCGCCGCCGCCACGGACGACACGGCGGCCAGCATCAGCGTCCGGCGCAGCGTCCGCTCGACGAGCCCCTGGAGGCGATCCAGCCGCGAGGGGGACGCCGCACGAGAGGACGCCGCACGGGAAGACAGCGAAGACGAGACAGGATCAGCCATGGAGCAGGCGACGGTGGGATACGGGAGCAGCGGCGGCACGTAGCATCCGTGTACGCGCCCCGGCCCCTCACGCTCCCGTCTCGACCGATGCCCACGCCAACGCCTCCGCTCGACTCGACCCCGTCGCCTGACCTCGCCACGCTGCTCACGGA
>JBCCRG010000117.1:0-9384 GCA_039208155.1 Bacteroidota bacterium
CGTGGACCTCCTCCGCGCCCGACTGAAGCGCGAGCAGGCGCAGGAACGCCTTCAGGTGGAAGACGCTCCACATCACGTCGTTCTCGTCGGAGAGGTAGCTCAGCAGCGAGGCGTCGGACGGCCACGAGTAGAACGCCGGGATGCCGTCGAAGTCGAGGTCGTAGGCCATCTGCGCGGCGCGGCGGGCGGCGTCCTCGAACGACACGTTGAAGCCGTGGACGTAGAGCAGCACCGCGCGGCTGCTGGTCGAGTCGAGCGCGGCCTGCATGGCGGCGACGGCCTCGTCGGTGTCGAGCGGGCGCACGTCCTTGAGGATGATGTGCTTCGCCGGGTTGGCGCGGAACTGGAGCCGCATCCAACTCGGCGACTCCATCGCGCCAGGCTTGTGCGAAGTCGGGATCGTTACGGTGGTGGTGCCCACTTCTAGGTCGCCGCCGCGGCGTCCGCCGTAGAACCGGCGCGGGGACCGGCGGCCCGTGCGAGCGCGGTCGGTGCCGTAGAAGACCTCCACCTCGGCGTACTCCTCCGGCCCCGCCTTCGCCTGGAGCCCCGGCAGCGTCGGCGCGAGGTCGTCGGAGACCCACCGCCCGGCGAGCGTCCACACGTAGACCGCGCCGCCGCCGTCCACGTCGGGGGTTCCGAGGGCGAGATAGCGCCCGTCGAACGCCGGGAAGCGCTGTGCAGAAGCCAGGTCGGCGGTCTGGAGGTCGGGGTCTGTGAGCGAGGCCGCTAGGGTCACGTCTTCGCCCTCGACCAGGTTGATCGGAATTACGAGCTGCGTCGAGTCCCGGTCGGACGAGAGCACGGCCTGGTAGGTACGACCGTCGAGGTCCTCAAACGATGCCGAGGCGGTGACGTCGCCTCCACGGACAGTGAGGTCACCGTCCTCGGGAGCGTTCCTGAGTTGGTCGGCATAGCGCCAGCCCGAGGCGTCGCGGACGAAGACGTAGCGGGTCCGTGCCCGGGCGGCCTCGATGTGGAGCGTGTCGGTGCCGTGCGGGCGAACGCGTGCTCCGAACTCGTCGCCGGAGAGGCCGTCGGGCGCGGTGAGCTTCGCCGTCTCGATCCAGGCGAGGCGGTCGCGGTCGTAGGTGAAGACGTAGGCTGCACCTGTGCGAGGGCGCTCCCCATGCGCGCCTGGGGCCCCCACGACGAGGTGTCCTCCGCCGATCAGCGCCACGTCGGCCCCGAAGCGCGCACCCGGGACGGCGTCACTGGGTACGAGCCAATCCGCGGCGGTGGCGGCTGGAGCCTCCTGCGCCAGCGCGGGGGCCCCGGCGAGGCTCGTGAGCAAGAGTGCGGCCCAGACGGCGCGGACTAGGCGGTGAAGAGAGACGAGCGGACGCATAGCCACGGACAGGAAAAGGCGGACCCGGTCGAGAACGAGTCGGCGAGTGGAGATCGTGCCTCAATATCGGACGCGCCCCGGTGGGTGTCACGTGCTACGAAACGTAATCCACAGGCGGTAAACCGGTGTGCTTGCGCGGGGTGACGCGCGGTGGTGGATTCGAAACAGGCTCGCCGGGCGGGCACGCGGGCGTGACAGGCTCGCCGTATGACCTTCGGACAGACCGCACGGCGGTGGCCTTGCAGAATGGGACGCTGGCCACGACCACCCGGCCGTCACCCTCACCCACCGCCCACCTCCCCCCATGGCACGCCTACGCCTTGCCGCCCTCGCGGCGGTGCTCCTCGGCGGCGCACTCGTCTGCCTCATGGTAGCCGCGCCGCCCGATGCTCCCCCGCTGATGAGCGCCACCGTCGCCGCCCCGGTGGCAATGGCCTCGACCGCCGGCGAGGGCGAAGAGAGCGCTCCGGCCATCGAGGACCAGGCCACGGCACCGTTCGCGAGCGAGGCCCCGCGCGTCACCCAGCCCACCGTGCCGACGCCGCTGTGGCTCGACGCCCCCTACGCGGCGCTCGACCTCGCGCCGCGCGCCCAGGTGGTCCAGGGCGAGGCGCCGCTGCCCCCTGTCTTCGACCGCGCCACCTTCGACGCGCTCGGCCTCGACGCGTGGATCTCGATGCGCGAGATGCGAGGCGACCTCCAGCACGCCGTCGGGGGCGCGCACCGTTTCCGCGTGCCCGTCGACGCCGAGGCCGAGATCCGCACGACCTACCTGCTTCCGCCCCTCGACACGCTGGCAGGCCGGGCCCAGCGCACGCCCGAGAGCACGACGCGGCATCGGCACGGCCTCCACCTCTCGCCGGGCGACAGCGTGTGGGGCCGCGGCACGCTGCTCGTGGAAGGCGACCTGGTCGTCGAGGACGGCGCTCAGCTGCGCTGGGACGGCCTCGTCCTCATCCACACGAACGGTGCCCCGCACCAGCTCCGCGTCGAGCTAGGCGGCCGGGTGCAGATCCGGGGGGCGCTCGCCGTCCGGCAGGTCGTGTCCGAGGCCCACGCATGGCGCGCCGTCCTCGCCGACGAGATGGACGCGGGCCTGCGCATCGCGCTGGGCAACGAGGCGCTGCTCTACTACGACCAGGGGAGCCTGCGGGCCGCCCTAGCAACGCTGCTCGGGTAAGCCCTGACGGGATAGCCTAGACGTCCACCGAGGCTCCGTCGCGGTCGCGCATGAGCACGCGCGCGTCCGGGTCCACGACGAGGTGTTCGGGCAGCGTGCGCAGCGTCCAGGTGAGGCGCCGCGTCGCGCCGGGCGCGAGCGTGACGGTTTGCCGCGCCTCGACGTAGTCCCGATTGTCCCCGAAGCGCTCGCCGGACGTGGCAGCGACCTCGACGGTGGCAGCGCCGTCGCCGGTGTTTTCGAGCGTGGCGGTGAGTTGGTAGCGTCCGAGCACGGTCTCCTCGATCTCGACATCGCTCCAGGCGAAGGCAGGGAGCGTCGTGCTCTCGAACCACACGGTCACGTTGGTGTCGTACGCCACAGAGTCGGCAGCGTAGGGGCGAAGCGCGACGAACAGGTCTTGCAGCGCGGGCGCGTCGCGGCCGTCGCGGCGCTCGGCGACGAACGCACGGAGGCCGTCGAACATCGCGTCGCGGCCGAGGTGGGTGTGGAGCATCCAGAGCGCCCAGGCCCCCTGGTTGTAGATCGCGATCTCGTCGCGCCCTTCGCGCGTCTCCACGAGTGGGACGGCCGTAGCAGCACGGCGACCGCGCAGGAACCGCGCCTCCAGGCGCTCGGCAAACGCGATCCGCGCCGCCTCGCCGAAGGCTTCCTCGATCAGCAGGAGCGTCGCGTAGTCGGCCATGCCCTCGATCAGCACGCCGGTGCCGAGGCCTTCCGCTGCCGCGACGATATGCCCCCACCACATGTGCGCGATCTCGTGGGCGGCAACGATGAACGCCAGGTCGGCCATCTGCTGGTCTGCGCTCGCGGGCGGACGCGTGAGAAAGCCCGCGCTCTCGCTCATGCTGACGTTCGTCGGGAACGCCGTCGCGTTGGTCTGGAGGTCGGGGAACTCGTTGATGCGCAGGTCGCGCCAGGGGTAGGGGCCGAACCAGTCGCTGTAATGGGTCCGCGCGAGCGCCATCGCGTCCAGCATCGCCTCGACGTGATAGGCGTGGCCGGGGTGGTGGTAGACCGCGTTCGTGCCGTCCTCGTGCGGACGGGTCGCCTTGTTCCAGCGCCCCGCCATAAGGTTGAGCGCCCGCACAGGATAGTCGGTCTCCCACACGACGGTCGCGTGCGTGCCATCGGACGTGGAATCCGTACGGACGCCTGCTGAGGTGACCGTGTAGGCGCGCGGGGCGCGGACTTCGAGCCGGGCGGTGAAGGGCGGCGCGAGCGCGTCGAGCGTGGCGAGAGAGTCCCGCCACCAGCCGTCGGGGTAGGCACGCGGCTCCGCGGGTTCGGGAGCGCCGAGGCCTTCGATCAGGCCCGGCACCGGGACGAACTCGCCGCGATACGTTGAGAGCAACACGCCCTCGGGGAGGAGGAAGTGCGCCGTGCCGCCGCCGTTGCGCGTGACGCCGCGCGGGTAGGTGAGCGCGTAGGCAAAGCCGACCTCGATGCTGTCGCCGGGCGCGAGGGGAGCGCCGAGTGTGACCACATCGAGGCCGGGGCGGCGCTCGACGGGCGGCGCCCCGTTGTTTTCCAGCGTCCAGGCGACCTCGCTGAAGCCGTAGCCCGTCGTGAACGGCAACTGCGCCATCGCTGCGTCGGAGCGGTTGACGACGGTGTAGGTGCCGGCCGCGTCGAGGCGGCGGTCCTCGGGCTGGAGGTCGATCTGCAGGTCGAGGTGCGCGATGGTCGGAGCAGAGGCATCGCCCCAGACATCGTGGTTGGCTTCCCAGTAGGCCGTCGCCCAGTTCTCGGCGGCCGGGCCCTGGAAGCCGGTGTAAACCTGGTAGGCGAGCGTCCCGCCGAGCGCGACCGGCAGCGCGACCAGCCCGAGCGCGCCGAGGGCATGGCGTTTCAGCAGGCTACCGGAATACGTCCACCACGAGCCGTCGTGCTCGCGGCGGGGGAACCACCGCCACGCCGCAGTGGCGAGTGCGAGCGTCAGCGCCAGCATCAGCGCGCGGTTGTGGAGCAGCGCGTCGTCGTTGAGGGGCATCCAGCCGAGGTCGCTCCACCGCAGCGTCGCCCAGAGCGGCCAGTTCGCCACCCACGTCATCCGCCCCGAGGCAAAGGCGTACGCCGTGAGCGCGAGCACGACCAACCCGATGCCGTACGTCGCAAACCGATTCCTCGTCAGCGAAAGCACCGCTGCGACGAATCCGCCCCAGACGAGGAACGTCGGCGTGAGGACGAGGCCCCACACGCTCAGAAAAGGACCGAGTTCGAGCGGGGCGATGCCCTGTCCTGCAAGGAACGCGAGGCTTGCCACGCCGCACACGCCCATGAGCAGCGCGATCAGCAGGCCGTTCGCCAGGCCCTTCGCGAGCAGGAGCGCGCTCGTCGGCACGGGCATCGCGTAGAGGATGCCGTCGAACCGCGTCCGGGCCTCACGTCGCACCGAGTCGGGCAGCGTGAACAGCAGCAGCAGGCTCCCGAGCACGGTCAGCACCTCGATGGAGCCGACCGCCATCGTGCCCGCCGTGAGCAGCGCGGGTGCGCCGAGCGCGTCCTGCTCCGTGGCGAACTCGCCGACGAGCAGCACCACGAACAGCAGCGCGACATACACAAGCGGCTGGTTCGCCATCTCGCGCACCTCGGCGCGGAGCACGTGCCCCACGCTCGCCCAGAAGCCCGGCGTGCGCTGTGTCATCCCAAGGTCCCGCAGCGGCGCGAACAGCCCAACCTCGCCCGACACGGTCTGATTCGTTGCCGCTGTGCGTCGCAGCCACCGTCGCTTTGGCTTTGTTGCCGCGCGCGCGCCGGTGGCGATGGCCCGCTGTTGTCGAAGCGCGAACACCAGGCCGAGCAGCGGCCCGACGATCCATACGAGCCGGTTGAGCCAGAACGTGCCGTCGAAGGCCAGCGGCGCGGTGTTGTAGTACGTCACGCCCGGATCGCCCGCGACGAGCACCTGGTAGAACCACCGAAGCCCTGACGGATCGAGCACCATCAGCAGCCGGTCGAAGGCGGGGTCGAGTCCGGGTGGTCGCCATGTCCAGAGGAAGAACAGCACGCCCAGCACCATCGTGATCGGGACCGCATAGACGGCGAGCGGACGCCGCGACGCGGTCCCGGCGACGAATGCGAGCACGGCGCTCGTCCACATCGTCGGCACAGCGAAGACGAGGAACGGGACGAGGTAGCTGCCCAGCCGGAACGGCCCGCGAATGTCTGAGGCCCCTGGCTCGACGAGGAACTGGAGGTGCACCATCAGCGCGGCGAGATGCACCAGCAGCCCGATTCCGAGCGCGACCACGACGCCCGCGAGCTTGCCTGCGAGGTACTCCCCCGGCGCGAGCGGTGTGCTAAAGAGCAGTGGCTCCACGCGCGCCTCGTCGTCGCGGAGGACCGTCAGGCCGCCGAGGAGGCCCGCGAAAAACGGGTACGCCAGAAAGCCGCCGAGGCTGAAGAGCCACGCGATGGCGTAGGGCGAGTTCACGAACGGCCGCAGCCCGTCGGGCCCGATCTCGTCCGCGTCACCCCCGAGCGCCGTCGTTCCGTTGAGGCTCATCGTGGCGAGCACGGCGAGCGCGACCATCACCCACAGCAGCGGGTTAGCGAGGTGCACGCGGAGGTTGAGGCGCGCCACGGCGAGCGCGCGGGCGAAGGGCGTCATGGTTGGGGTGTGGACGTGGGCACGTTTGAATGTGTGGACGCTGTACTACCAGAGTTGTCATGCTGAACTTGGTTCAGCATCTCAGCAGCACCTCGGGACACCTCAGTCGTCAGAGATCCTGAATCAAGTTCAGGACGACATGGGTGAGGGGCGGGGACCCATCTGTAGCCTCACGCGGCTGCCTCGCGGGACGCGCTGTCGGCCTGCGCCGCTTCGTTCATCAGCACGAGGTAGGCGTCCTCCAGCGTCGGCGTGACGGAGCGGAAGCCCTCGGGAGCCTGGCTGTCCGGGAGATGCAGACGGAGTCGGTGCTCCCCGGCGACGAGGTAGGCGCGGGCGATCTGCCCAGAAAAACGCGGGAGGTCGTCTGGACGCGCGGTGCCTTCGAAGAGCGCGCCGTCGAGGCGGCCGAGGGCGTCGGCAGGCGTCGTCTCGGCGATGAGGCGGCCCTGGCGCATCACGGCGAAGCGCGGGCACAGCATCGCCACGTCGTCCACGAGGTGCGTCGAGAGGAGCACGACGCGGTCGGCGGCGAGGTCGGCGAGGAGGCGGTAGAGCCGCAGCCGCTCCTCCGGGTCGAGGCCCGCCGTGGGCTCGTCGACGATGAGCAGGTCGGGGTCGCCCGCGAGCGCCTGCGCGATGCCGAGGCGCTGGCGCATGCCGCCCGAGTAGGTCTTCACCTTGCGCTTCGCCGCGCCCGTGAGGTTAACCCGCTCCAGCAGTGCGGCGGCGAGTTGTTTCTCGCTACCGGGAGCCTGGACGCCCTTGAGGCGGAGGACGTGCCGCAGCATCGCCTCGCCCGTAAGGTTCGGGTAGAAGCCGAATGCCTGCGGGAGGTAGCCGAGGCGGGGCCACAGTTGCTCCGGGTGCGCCGTCACGTCGATGCCGTCGAACGTCACGCGGCCCGCCGTCGGCTCCAGCAGCCCGGCGAGGATCTTCATCAGCGTCGACTTGCCCGCGCCGTTGGGGCCGAGCAGCCCGAACATCCCGCGCGGGATCGTGAGTGTGACATCGCTGAGCGCGTGGACGGGGCCGGGGTAGACCTTCGCGAGGCCGTCGAGGTGGAGCATGGAAGAGTGAGGGGTGAGAGGCCCAGGCGCGACGAACCGCCCGCGTCAACATCGGACGCAGAGACCGGTTATGCCTTGTAGATTTTCGTCACAGCCCGGCCTTGGGCATCGTCCCCGACCAGGGGTGCGGTCGCGAGGGCGTGCAGGGCCGTCGGCGTGAGGCCGGTGAAGTGCCGCACGTCGCGGATGAGGTGCGACTGGTCGTGGTAGCCGAACCGCGTCACAAAGTCGAGCCAGTCGGTCGCGGCGGCGGCGCGGCGGGGCAGAGCGTCGAGTACGCGGCGGAAGCGGTGGCGGCGGAGGTAGCGCTTCGGCGTGAGCCCGCACGCGGTCCGGAAGTGCCGCGCCAGGGTGCTGTACGACAGCCCCGTCAGCGTCGTCAGGTCCGTCACCGTCGTGTTGGGCTGCAGCAGCGGCGCGACCTCCGCCACAACGCCCGCCCGCGACGCGTCGAGCCGGGCGCGCAGCCACGCGTCGAGCATCGGCGCGATCTGGTCGGGCGCGCACGTGGCGAGGTGCTGTTCGAGGGGCTGCAGGGCGTCGCCGAATAGGTCAGAGGCGGGGACTACGGCTTCGTTGGCGAACATCGGTAGCGGGACCTCCGTGAAGGGCGCGAGCGCCGCCAGGCCCCTTGCCTGCAGCGTCACCACGACCGCCCGCTCGACACCCCGCGCGTCCACCGTGAGCCCGCCGTCGATGTAGCCGAACGCGACGCTCTCGTGCACGGCGATGCGTCGTCCGTGGTAGTGCAGGACGAGTTCGCCGCGTAGGCCGAGCACGAACTCGACCGCCAGCGACGGAAACGTGTGGACAGGCTCGGGGCTGAGGACGAGGCCGTGCCGCGCGTCGAGGATCCAGTACGCTTCAATGAAGCGGCGGAGGTCGGCGTCCTGCGGAGAAAAGCGGGGCATAGGGAGAAGGGCGTGCGTGCCCTACGACCCGAGCCTCGTCACAGTTACGACGGGGGCCCAGCTGCGATCAGCGCGCCTGCAGGCTCACGATGTCCGACGAGGTGCCGGTCCGCACCGCCACGAGCGCCCGCGTGCCGTCGGGGTGGACGCCGAGGCTGAGGCTCCCGCTCGGCACGGCGAGCTCGCCGAGAGAGACGCTTCGCACGAGCGTTCCGTCGGGCTCCAGCAGGTCGAGCGCCCGCGCCATCGGGCCATTGGGACGCAGCACCACGAGGCCCGCATCGGTGCGCGCCCAGTGGCCCCAGTCGGACGCGAGGGGGAACGCCGAGATCTGGCGGGGCGCGGCGGTGGCGTCGGGCTCCCATCGCCAGAGGCCCGGCTGCCCATAGCGCGTGAGGAGGATCGACCCATCGACGTCTTCCTCGCCGACGTGTCCACCAGGGATGCCGAGCGGCGTAGGGGCCGTGCCGTCGAGCGGGACGTGCCAGAGGTCCCACGCGCCGTCGCGTTCGGTGCCGACCAGGAGAGCACGGCCATCGCGGGTAAAGCTCGGCATAGCAAGCGGAGGCGTCGTCGTCCACAACGCCCTGGTCTCGGTGCCGTTGGCGTTGGCGAGGTAGAGCGTGGCGGCCGTCTCGGTCGTGTGGACGTAGGCGAGGTGGGTACCGTCCAGTGCCCACGCGGGACTGCGAACCAGCCCCGCTCCCACGTCGGTGAGTCGGATCGGCTCGCTCCCATCGGCCTGCGCCGTCCACAGTTCCGAACTCCCCGTCCGCGACGAGACGAAGGCAATCCGGTCGCCGTCGGGGCTGTAGCGCCCGCCATGATCGAAGCGCGTCGAGGTGAGGAGCGGGCGCGGCGCGGCGTCGCCAACGAGCGGCACCTCCCAGAGATCGACGGTCGCGCTCCACTCCTCGTAGAGCAGGTGGCCCGGTGCCGAGGACACGTTGCGGAAAAGGCGAACGTAGGCCGGGTGCAGCAACGCGGGCGCGGTGCCGTCGAGCGCCAGCCGCCACAGCCCGGTCGCCTCGCCGGGGGCGCGGCGGCCCGCGACCACGAGCGTCGCGTCGTCCTCCCAGGCCACGCCGAGGAGCAGCCAGCGTTCCGGGGTGAGCGCGCGCAGCTCGCCGTCCTGAAGGAGCATCACCTGGCCCTCGACGGGGCGCAGGCTGACGGTGTGGTCGGCCAGCGTCGCGCCGCGCACGAACGCGAGGCGGTCGCCGTCGGGGTGCCAGGCAGGAAGCCGGTCGCCGAACACGGAG
>JBCCRG010000118.1:0-9336 GCA_039208155.1 Bacteroidota bacterium
GTCGGCGGCCTCCGCGAGGAGCGCCGTGGCCGAGAGGTCCATCATGTCAGCCTCGGCCTTGTCGCCCATCGCGGCGCCATCGTCGGCCATGGCTTCGGTGTCCATCTCGGCCTCGATCTCACCCGCCGGGTTGTCGAGGAGAATCTGGGCAGCGGTGGCGAGCGCCTGCGCGTCGTCGTTCATGCGGCCGTACTGCGCAAGCTGCGTGGCGAGCGCATAGGCGTTCATGCCCGCGTCGGTTTCGGCTTTGCCGTTGACGCCCTTGCGGTCGATCATCGCGTCCTCCTGCGCGAAGGCAGGCAGCGCGAGCAGACACACGAGGCTCAGGGTCAGAAGACGAGTCATGGTTGGGTTGGGTTGATTCGAGAGAGAAAGAGAGAATGGGGTAGGAAGCGAAGGCGAAGGGTCAAGGACGAGCGCACTGAAAAAAACAGAGACACCGAAGCACAGAATCACTGTGCCTCCACCACCTCCATCACGAGCGTGGCGGTGGCCCCGGTCTGCGGGGGCGGCGCGAGGCCGCCGGAGCGCGTGCCGCTGTGGACGCCCTCCATCAGCGCGTCGAGCGGGCCGTCGCCGCGAGTGCTGCCGGAGCGCTCACCGGGACGGCTCGACAGGATCGGCGCGAAGTCGATGGGGGCCTCGGTGGCGAAGAGCTTGAAGACGTAGGCCCCCAGAGGCGTGCGGGGAATGCGCGCGTGCCGGATGGACTCCTCAAGCGAGAGCAGCTTGCTCTGGCCTGCCGCAAGGAGATACTCGCCCCCGTCGCGCGTCGGCGCGATCTGCGCGATGGTGCCGTCCGGGTAGAGCTCCAAGAGCGCCACGTGCGCGTCCACCGCGCCGCGGTTGCGAAGGCGGAAGACGAAGCCCGACGTCCCATCGGGGTCCAGAATGAGTTCACCGTCGTCGCCGAGCGGGTTCGGCGCGAACTGCCAGAGTCCGCTGCCCTGCTTCGCGACGACGGCCGTCGTGTCCATCCGCCACGTCCCCTGGCTGTCTTGGTAGAACCGCCCTGGCACCAGCTCCAGCGTCACGTCGATGCCGTCGTGCGAGAGCTCGACCTGCTTGAGGTAGGCGTTGCGCGCGAACTCGACGAGCCGCTGCCGGACCGCACTGAGCGCCGCCGCGCTCGTGCCGGGCCCCGCCGCACCCGTTGCTGGGATCGGATCGCCGAGGACGCTGCCGTCGCGGGTGGCGGTGAGAACGAAGTCGTTGCCGTCGCGGGCCAGGCGCACCTCGCCACCCGTCTCGTCCGCTGCAAGTTCAAGCGCAGGCGTGTCCCCCACGACGAGCGCGAGGTCTTCCCGCGTCGTCGCGTCGAGGGACGGGTCGAGCTCGACGTAGAGCCGCATCGGGCCGAAGCCAGGCGCGGTGACGAACACCCAGGCATCGGTGAGGTCGCCCGTTGCCGTGCTGTCGAGCGTGACAGCCGCAGTGGTTGGCGTCGAGGTCGCAACAGAGCCTGTGGCGAGCAGCGTCGCGCCGGGCGCATCCGGGGCCGTCGTGCCGCGCGGAAAGAACGCCACGCGCGCGTCGGCGAGGAGCCCGTTGAGCGTCCCGCCGTCGAGCGTCACCTCGGCGGTGTCCGCGATCTCAGCGACGCGGTAGAACGGAGCCTGCGTGACCGTCTCGCCGCTGAAGAGCAGCGCGTCGAGCGTGCCCTCGGCCTGCGGCGTCTGGTCGCCTGCGAGCGTCCCCATCCGCGCCGCGATGCGGTCGAAGAAGGCGCGGTACGTCTCGCCCGGGGCCACGTCTTGCAGTGCCTGGTTGAGCGCGTATGAGAGCGAGCCGTAGAGCTTCGCGCGGCGGCGGCCGTCCTCGGTGTAGAAATGCTTGTACTCCCGGTTCGGCTCGTTCGGCCCCGACGCGCTGAGCACGACGATGGGCGCGAGGGCATCGTCCTCGCCCGGGCCGCTCCGGGTGCTTGGTGCCTCGAAGACACCTACGATGTCGGGCACGCCGTCGCCGTCGGTGTCGGCGGGCGGCCCGATGGGCTCCGAGCGCCCGCGCAGCGGCGCGGTGCCACGCGTGGCCGTGCCCGAGTAGCACGCATCGATCCACACCGCCACGCTGCCGGTCGGCCCGACGGCGCGGCGGAGGCGGTCGAGCGCCACGCCGAGGTCGTCGTCGCGGAGGTGCGACGTGATCGCGGCGTCGAGCGGGGCCGTCACGGCATCGTAGGGCGCAAGGGCCTCGTCGTAGCCGTCGAGTTCGTCGCCGTCGTCGTCGGTGAGGCGGACGCCGTGGCCGGAGTAGTGCAGCACGATCACGTCGCCGGACTGACTGGCCTCAACGAGCGCATCGAGCGCGCCCAGAATGCCTGCGCGGGTCGCGTCGGCGTCGAGGAGCACCGTCGTCGCGTCGTCCGCGAATCCGTGCCGTGCGAGTGCCTCCACGATCAGCGGCACGTCGTTGTCGGCGTTCAGGTCCGGGTAGCCGCCCGCGTCGGGGTAGTCCGCCACGGCGATGACAAGCGCGCGCTTGGTCGGGCCGTCTGGCCCCGAGGCCTGTTCGGCGGGGGCTGCGGCATGCGCAGAGACCGAGACGAGGAGCAGGAGAACGGCGAGCAGCAGGCGCATACCGCAGGAGGAGGGTGGTCGAAACGTCGTACAACATAGGGAGCCGCCGTCATTCCCGCGCTCCCCAGAATCGGGGAGGGGCTCTCCATCCGAAACCGCGAAGGCGAGGCGTTGCGAGGGGCCTCTGCCTGGCGCGTCGGTGCGTGCATACGTTTCCCCTCCCGTCCACGCACTCGTCTTGCTCATGCCCCGCCCTCTTCGCATCGCACTCGTTGGCACCGGTCGCATGGGGCAGGCCATCGAAGCCACCGCTGAAGCCGCTGGGCACGCCGTCGTGGCGCGCTTCGGCTCGGCCAACCCCATCGCCGACCTCCGCGACGACGCGGACCTCCACGACGCCGACCTCGCCATCGACTTCTCGACGCCCGACGCGGCGCTCGACAACCTCCACCGCTACGCCGCGCTCGGCCTCGACGCTGTCGTAGGGACAACGGGGTGGCTGGATGATTTGTCCAAGGTGGAAGCCTGGGTCGCGGAGGGGCAGAACGCCGTGCTCTACGCGCCCAACTTCGCCCTGGGTGTCGCTGTGCTTCGCCGCGCGCTCCAGGCTGCGCTCGCGCTCCTCGATGGACTACCAGGCTTCGACGCCTACGTCCACGAACTCCACCACACCGGCAAGCGCGACAGCCCCTCCGGCACCGCGCTCCTCCTCGCCGACGACGTGTTAGCTGGGCTCGCGCGCAAGACCCACATCGAGCCCGAGACGCAGCATGGGCTTATCGATCCGGCAGCGCTGCACGTCACGTCCACACGCGTCGGGGCCGTCTTCGGCGAGCACACCGTCGGCTTCGACAGCGCGACGGAGACGCTTGCCTTCCAGCACATCGCGAAGGGCCGCTCCGTCTTCGCCGAGGGGGCCCTCTGCGCCGCCAGGTGGCTCAAGGCCGAGCCCCGCCAGGGCCTCTTTACGCTCGATGATGTGCTCGGCCAGCAGATCAGTGTTTGACGAGCAAACCTTGCCAAGGAGGGTCTACAGATCCAAGAGGTCTTCTGGAAGGAAAGAGGAGTAGTTGCCCGTAGCGACCAGACGAATGACAAGCTACCCCTCACCCGAACATCGTGAAGCGCTCGTCCGTCGCGGGTGGCTTGAAGTAGGTCGTCCCCGTGCTCTCGACGGCGGCGACCTGGCGGAGCAGCTCGGCGAAGTCGTCGGGGTTGTTCACGAAGTCGATCTGGGCGACGTTGAGGATGAGCAGCGGGCCCTTCGCGTAGTGAAAGAAGAAGCGGTCGTAGGCGTCGGAGAGGTCCGCGATGTAGGCACGGTCCATGCTGCGCTCGTAGCTACGCCCACGCTGCGCGATGTTGTGCATGAGCCGGTCGACGGACGACTGGAGGTAGACCACCAGGTCGGGCGCGGGCGCGTTGGGTTCCATGATCGAGAAGAGCGACTCGTAGAGCGCCATCTCGTCGCCGTCGAGCGTGAGCCGGGCGAAGATGCGGTCCTTGTCAAACGTGTAGTCCGCGACGACGGCCTGCTGGAAGAGGTCGCGGTCGCGGAGCGCCTTCTGCTGGCGGAAGCGGCTCGCGAGGAAGTTGAGCTGCGTCTGGAACGCCCAGCGCTTCGGGTCCTCGTAAAACCGCGCCAGGAACGGGTTCTCCTCGAACTCTTCCAGCACGAGCCGCGCACCGGTCTGCTCCGCGAGCATGCGCGCGAGCGTGGTCTTGCCCGCGCCGATCACGCCCTCGATGGCGACGTAGCGGAAGCGGTCGGGGAGCGGCGTGGACACGAGGCGCAGCGGCGAGTCGAAGAGGGGACGCCGGAAAACACGGCGCAGGACACCGACAGAATACCGATGCCCGGTGACAGGATCTGTCAGAGGCCCGTGAAGTGCGGAGGGCCAGTGCGCGCTCCTGCCGGACGGCTACGGCAGCTGCGCGCTGAGCGTCGTGCCCCAGAAGAGGGTGCCCCGGTCGAAGTCGTCCTCGTCGTTGGCGAAGTAGACGCTCCGCGTCACGCGCAAATCGAACCGTTCCCCAAGACGATGGACGCGTGGGTTGTCTTGCAGCAGCCCAATCAGCCGAGCGAGCCCGCCGAGGCTGAAGCCGAGGCCATAGGCCGTCGCGCCCTTGCCCGGTTCGCTCAAGCCGTCGCCCTCGAAGCGCCCGAACGACGCCGTGAGTGTCTCGCCGAGCGCGAGTTGGACGCCGCGACGTCCGGCATAGGAATTGACCGCACAGAGCCCAAAATCCATCCCGCCACCAGCGCATGGCTCGCGGTCCTCATTGCCCTGACCGAGAAGGGCGTCAGCGAGCCTGATGGTGCCGAACCAGTCGCCGACGTTCTGGCTGGTCACGTCTTGGTCAGCCTGAATGCTGAGCGTGAGCGCGGCGGCCCGGATATGCCCAGCACCTACGGCGACATCATAGCCTGCGGTCGCGGCCCAACCGAGGCGGACTATACGCGGAACCCTCCTGTCAATGGCGATCAGAGGGGGCCCTGAGAGCTCCGGCGAGAACGATGCCTCCTCAGCACCGTGCATACGCGCATAAGCAAGTCGCACATCGAGGTCGAATCCGGCTGGCTCTCCAGCGGGACGCCACCCAACGAGACGCGCCAAGGGGATCTCCAAGAGCAGCCCCAGATCGAACGTAGTACCGTCGAGCTCGAGTGTCTCAACCGCCGCGAGTTCATCTGGCTCGAGATCACTGAGGGAAGGAGGGATCTCGCCATTGAGCACACCAAGCCCCGAGCCCTGTCTAGCCCAGCGCACGCCGAAGCCAAGACTGGTCCGAACGGGTCCGTCATACCCGATGCCTACGTTCACCGCCGTGAATGAGCCCTCCAAGTCAGCATCGAAGGGGACAGATTCCCCTGTCGGTGGAACGTCGAAGCTGATGGTGCCTCTTGCGATTCCGAGTCCCACGTGAAAGGGAAAGCCGAAGCGTCGCCCGTCAAGACCGGCCATCAACGCGTAGCTGCTCAAGTTGATGCTGTCAAACCCAAGCCAGTCTGTAGAAGGCGCACCACTCAGACGAACGCCGTGCGCCGCCGGATGGCCGAGGAGGGCCGGATTCGAGAGAAAACCGAGCGCATCAGCTGTGGGCGTAGCGACCGCGGCATCGCCCAGCGCGACGGCTTCTGGGCTCTGGGGCAGCGGTAGGAGGTCGAAGATCTGGGCGTAGGCTGTGGCATGGAGGGCACATGCCAACAGCAAAACGAGAAACGCGCGCATCGGGAGACTCAGAGAGGTTGGGTGAGGCCCGAACATACCCAAACCCCACGACCGCGCCATGTCACTGGAACGTACCCTGCCCACGCGAACTGTGAGACGAGCCTAGGGGAACCGGACGCGCAGCGTGAGGCTGGCGAACTGGCTCTCCGAGCGCGCGCCCGCGAAGTAGGTCGCCGTCGAGAAGCTCACGTCGTAGCGCTCGGCCAGGGCCGCGAGGCGCTCGTTGCCGGTCGAGAGTGCGTAGACGCGCAGGGCACCGCCGAGGCGCACCTCGAAGCCACTCGTGCGGCGGGCGTCGTAGCCAAAACCGTCGAAGTAGCCGTAGTGGAGGCCGAACGTTTCGAAGAAAGTCAGCCGTAGCCCACGCCGAGCCGTCGTGATGTCGCTGCCGCGACCGAGGAGGGCGTTGTCCAGCAGGTTGAGGTCGCCCAGGACGGGTTCGTAGGACACCGCGCCGTCCGCCGCGACGCGCGTGAGCTGGTGCTCGGCCTGGATCGCCACGGTGGCCTCCACGAGTTGGATGTACGCGTCGAGCCGCGTGCGGTGGTCGAGGCCGAAGGTGACGGCGTAGCCGAGGCGGGCCATGCGCGGCAGCGGCTGCGCAAACGCGCCCGAGCCGACCTCACCGCCCACATGCACCTGCGCGTAGCCCACCGCGAGGTCGAGCGCCGGGCGGAAGTCGGCCTGCTGCGCCACGCCTAGGAGGCCGAGCACAGGCGCCTCGACGAGCGCGCCTACGTCGAGCGTTGTGCCCTGGATCTCACCCGTCAGCACGGTACCGTCGGCATCGACGCCGATGGCCTCCTCGGAGGTGACGAACCGGAGGTTCGCCCCGAGTTGGACGCGCACGGGCAGGTCGAGCCCGAGCCCTAGGCCCACCGCCGTGTAACGATCCTGCGGCGCGAAGCTCGCCGTGTTGGTGACGGGCACGGTCCCGAAGTCGAGCGTCGTGCGCGCGACGCCGAGGCCCAGCGAGACGGGTAGTCCGATCCCGCGCAGGCTCACCCCACCGGACGCGGCCATGCTGCTCGCATCGAGCCCGAGGCCGAGCCAGTCCACCGCGCCGGGGTAGGTCGCCAGCGCAGCCTCGCCCTCGAAGCCGCCGAGGTGCGCCGGGTTGTAGAGGAAGCCGTAGGGGTCACCGAACGCCTCGGCCACGCCCGTGCCCCCCAGCGCGTTGAGGGCCGGGGCCGTCGGGAGGTCGAGGAAGGTGAGCGCCACCGGGTCGTTGACGGACTGCGCCTCCGCGGCGGGCCTGCCGAGCAGCCCGACGACAGCGAAGGCGAGCACGAGCCAGCGGCCCTGCCCGGAGAGGGTGCGGATCATTTGAGAGAGCGGCAGCGATACGAGAGCGTTCCAGCCTGCTTGACAGAACAATGCCTGGCGTCCGGCTCCCAGGACACGCGGCGCGTTCGTCACGGCAATGTACCCGTTGGCCCAGATATATCCGCGTGCCTGACCGTCCGCTTCGCGTCGCCCTCGTGGGCCCAGCCCCGCCGTATCGCGGCGGGATCGCGCATTTCCTTGTTTCGACAGCCAAGCGGCTGCGCGGGCGCGGGCACGCCGTTGAGGTCGTCACGTTCACGCGGCAGTACCCGTCGTTGCTGTTTCCTGGTAAGACGCAGTACGCCGAGGGCGAGCCTGCTAGCGACGGATCGAAGGCAGTGCGGCTGCTCGATAGCATCGGGCTGCGGTCGTGGGGGCGGACGGCGCGGCACCTGCGTGCGTGGGAGCCGGACGTGGTCGTGTTCATGCAGTGGATGCCCTTCTTCGCGCCCGCGTTCGGGACCGTCGCGCGGCAGGTACGCAAGGACGGCGCGCGCGTGCTGGCCGTCGTCCACAACGCGCTCCCGCACGAGCCGCGCCCCGGCGACCACGCGCTCATGCGGTACTTCCTGAAAGCGACCGACGGTCTCGTCGTCCTCTCCGACAGCGTGCGCAGCGACCTCGCGCGGCTGGGCGTGGACGAAGCCCAGACGCCCGTGCGCCAGGTACGGCACCCCGTCTACGACCACTTCGGCGACGCGCTGCCCCGAGCCGAAGCGCGCCGTCGCCTGGAGCTGCCTGCCGACGTGCCGGTGCTGCTCTTCTTCGGCTTCGTGCGCGCCTACAAAGGCCTCGACGTGCTGCTCGACGCGATGCCACGCGTGCTGGAGCGGGTGCCCGAGGCGCGGCTCGTTGTCGCGGGCGAGTTCTACGAGGATGAGGCCGCCTACCGCGAGCGTGCCGCGACGCTGGGCACGGAAACGATGAGGGCCGTGCGCTTCGACGCGGACTACATCCCCGATGCGGAGGTGGCGACGTACTTCTCCGCTGCCGATGTGGTCGTGCAGCCCTACCGGTCGGCCACGCAGAGCGGCGTCGCGCAGATCGCCTTCCACTTCGCGCGGCCCGTCGTCACCACCGACGTGGGTGGCCTCGCCGAGACCGTCCCCGACGGGGAGGCCGGGCTCGTCGTGCCTCCCGAGGATCCGGCGGCGCTGGCTGCCGCGCTCGTCCGCTTTTTCGACGACGACCTCGCCGAGACCCTGGCTGCGGGCGTCCGCCGTGAGAGCGCGCGCTACTCCTGGGACCACCTCCTCGAGGCGCTGGAAGCGCTGGCCGTGCCACCCATGCCGCGCACGTGAACAAAACGCAGGGGGCGAGAGCAGAAGGTGTTTCCTGGCCTACCTCGTGGCTGCGCTCCGAGCGGTGACGTCCCGTGTGGTGTCGCCCGCGAAGATCACCTCGAGCGCGGTGGGGACCTCGGGGGCGACCGGCTCGTTTCTGCGGGCCCCCAAGCTGTTCCACTGACCACATGCCCCGCCCTGACATCGCACCGTCCTTCGAGATCGGACGCCCGCTGCCGGACTGGCACCTGGAGAGCCTCGATGGCACGCCTGTCCCTGCGCCAGCAGCCCTCGCAGACCGGCCGCTGCTGCTCCTGTTCTTCCACCTCGGCTGTCCGGGCTGCCGGTTCCGCGCGATCCCGTTTGCCAACCGCGTGGTCGTCGAGCGTGGCGATGAGGTGCGCGTTGTCGGCATCCACACCACGTTTGAGGGCACCGACCGTAGCGACGACGAGATCCGCGCCGACCTGGAGGCGCTCTACGTGCGCTTTCCTGTCCATCGGGATGCGGGCCTGGCCGCGACCTTCCACGCCTACCGCGCGGGCGGCACGCCGCACTGGGTGCTCGCCGACCGCGGCGGCACCGTCCTCGACTCGATCTTTGGCTCCGACCCCAACCGCGCGCTGCTGCGGCTGGACTACCGCTTGCAGGAGCTCGCGGACCGCATGACCGTCGGCTTTGGCGGTGGCTGTCACTGGTGCACGGAGGCCGTCTTCCAGGCGCTCAACGGCGTCGACAAGGTCGAGCAGGGCTGGATTCGCTCCGAGGTGCCCCACGAAGCCGAGTCGGAGGCCGTGCTGGTGCATGTCCGCCCGGACGCCATCGATCTGCAGACGCTCATCGAGGTGCACCTGCTCACCCACGCGAGCACGGCGCCGCATTCGATGCGCGAGAAGTACCGCAGCGCCGTCTACACGTTCGACGCTGGTCAGGCGGCCGCGAGCCGCGCCGCGCTGGACGCGCTCGGTAAGGAAC
>JBCCRG010000119.1:0-9284 GCA_039208155.1 Bacteroidota bacterium
GAACTGCTCAGGCATTGTAATCAGCGCTCACAGCCCGTACTTCTCGATCCGTCGGTAGAGCGACTTGCGGGTGAGGCCGAGGTCGTCGGCGGCGCGGGAGATGTTGCCGCCGTGCTTCGAGAGGGCCTTGCGGATCACCGTCCGCTCGATCTCTTCGAGGTCCAGGCTGTCGAGCGCGAGGCGGTCCTTGCTCAGGTCGGGCGGCGCCGTGAAGTCGAGCACGTCGGGCTTGACGGTGGTGCCGTCGGCGAGGATGACGGCGCGCTCCATCGTGTGCTGGAGCTCGCGGACGTTGCCCGGCCAGCGGTAGCCGCGCAGCTTGTTGCGGGCGCTCGCGGCGATGTCGCGCACGGGCTTGTCGTACTTCTGCGCGTAGAGCCGGAGAAAATGCTCGGCGAGGAGGTCGATGTCGTCCCCACGCTCGCGCAACGGCGGGAGCACGATCTCGACCGTGTTGATGCGGTAGAGGAGGTCCTGCCGGAACGCGCCCTCGCTGACCCGTTCGTAGAGCGGCGCGTTCGTCGCCGAGACGAGGCGCACGTCCACAGCGACGGGCGTCGGGGCCCCGACGCGCGTGACCTCGCGACGCTGGAGCACGGTGAGCAGCTTCGCCTGCTGCGCCGCGCCGATGTTGCCGATCTCGTCGAGGAAGAGCGTCCCGCCCGAGGCCACCTCAAAGCGGCCCGCCCTGTCCGCATTCGCCCCGGTGAACGCGCCCTTCGTGTAGCCGAAGAGTTCGCTCTCAAAGAGGCTCTCCGTGAGCGCGCCGAGGTCGACGGCCACGAAGATCTCGTCGGCGCGGCGGGAGCGGCGGTGGATGGCCCGCGCGACGAGCTCCTTGCCCGTCCCGTTCTCGCCAAGGATGAGCACGTTTGCGTCGGTCGCCGCCACCTTGTCGATGGTCGCGAAGACGGCCTGCATCGGGTCGCTCTCGCCGACGATGTCCTGGTAGGGTCGGTCGAGATCGCGCGTGAGGTGGACCTGCCGGTCGCGCAGTGTGGCGACCTCCGCCTTCGTGCGCCGCAGCTGGATGCCGTTCTTAACGGTCGCGACGAGCTTCTCGTTCTGCCACGGCTTCGTCACGAAGTCGGTCGCGCCGCCCTTCATCGCCTCCACGGCGAGGCTCACATCGCCGTAGGCCGTGATGAGGATGACGACGGCCTCGGGGTCGAGCTTCTGGACGTGCCCGAGCCAGGTGAGCCCCTCCTTTCCCGAAGAGGCGTCCTTGGTGAAGTTCATGTCGAGCAGCACCACGTCGTAGCGCTCTTCTCTGAGGAGCGTCGGCAGCGCGTCGGGCCGCGTGGCCGTGTGAATCGTCTCGACGTGCGGCTTCAGCAACAACCGGATGGCGGTGAGCACGTCTTCGTTGTCGTCCACGACGAGGACGCTGCCGGTGCGGGCGGTGGGTTCCATGCAGGGGGTGAAGGGGTATGTGGGTTTGGGGGTGGGAGGGTACGCACGGGAGGCGATGAGGCGCAGTACTCCGCGTTCGCCTCGGACAAGCTCCCCTCCTGGACAGGGCAGCGCATGCGCTGCGGGGTTTCTTGTCTTTGTGGGTTGGGGGTGGTCGATCTACGAAGCAAGAAGTCGCGTCGCGCTCGATAGGTCTACCCCCTCCCGCTTCGCGGACTCCCCCTGTCCAGGGGGAGAACTCAAATGGGGCATCCATCGCTGTGCGCGGTCGCCCGGCGCGGTGTGCGGAAACGCACAGTCCAGCCGGATCGTTTCGGCGATTTTCGCGCGCTTTCGGGGGTTGGGCACGCTGGCACATCGGTTGACATGGGGACGTGCACGATGCAGGCACCGCCGTCTGTGTCGAACGAGCCCAGCCCAGCCCCATGGAAGCCCCTAAGAACCCAACCAGCGTCCTGACGCGGCCCATCCAGAGCGGAAGCTCGGGCGGCGGCGAAGGGATGGACCGCCGCGCCAAGAAGCGCCGCATCACCCCCAAACGCATCGCGATGGTCGTCGGCGGCCTCGCGCTCCTCGCCCTCGTCGTCTGGGGGCTCTTTTTCCAGGACACCCGCCGCACCCTCAACGTCGAGCGCGACAAGATCACGGTTGCTACCATCGACCGCGGCACGTTCCAGGAGTACGTCTCTGTGACCGGCAACGCGCAGCCGATCAAGACGGTCTACCTCGATGCCGTCGTGGGCGGGCAGGTTGAGGAGCGCTTCGTCGAGGAAGGCGCGATGGTGAGCGCCGGCCAGCCGCTCCTGCGCCTCTCCAACGACCAGATGGAGTTGAACATGGCCAACTCTGAGGCCGCGCTGGAAGAGCAGGTCGACCGCTTCCGCAACACGCGCCTCAACCTCGACCAGAACGCGCTGCGCCTCCAGCAGCAGCTCGTCGAGACGAACTACCAGATCACGCGCCTCGAACGCGAGCACGACCGCAACGAGGAGCTGTTCGGCCGCGGGGCCATCGCCCAGCAGGACTACGAACGCATCCGCGACGAACTCGACTACCAGCGTCGCCTGCAGGAGCTCACGCGCGAGTCGTACCGCCAGGACTCGCTCGCCCGCGCGATCCAGCTCGGCCAGATCCAGGAATCGCTCGGCCGCCTGCGCCAGAACCTCGTGCTCGTGCGCCGCAACGCAGAGAACCTCACGGTCCGCGCGCCGATCACCGGGCAACTTTCCGCGATGGATGTCGAAATAGGCGAACTCATGACCCAGGGATCCCGGATCGGACAGGTGGACCAACTCGACGGCTACAAAGTGCGCGTGCCCATCGACGAGTTCTGGATCGCGCGCGTGGCGCGGGGCCAGCGCGGCACCGTCGACGTGAGCGGTACGACGTACACCCTCGAGGTGAACCGCGTCTATCCGGAGGTCTCCAACGGCCGTTTCGAGGTGGACATGCTTTTCGTGGGCGACACGCCGCGCATCCGGCGCGGGCAGAGCCTCCGCATCCGCCTCGAACTCGGCGACTCCGAGGAGGCGCTGCTCGTCCCGCGCGGCGGCTTCTACCAGACGACCGGCGGCAACTGGATCTTCGCCGTCTCCGAGGACGGCAGCATCGCCGAGAAGCGCACCATCCGCCTCGGCCGCCAGAATCCGCAGTTCTTCGAGGTCCTCGACGGCCTCCAGCCCGGCGACCGCGTGGTCACCTCCGGCTACGACACCTTCGGCGAAGCCGAGAAGCTCAACCTCGAATGAGTCGAAGGTCCCAGGTCCAAGGTCGCAGGTCTTCGGCCTCGGCCTTCTCGGACCTGCGACTTACGACCTTCGACCTACGACTTTACTCTCGAACAACACAGCCCCACCCAACACCATGATTCGCACCCAAGACATGAGCAAAGTCTACACGACCGACGAGGTCGAGACGACAGCGCTCAACTCCATCAGCGTCGAGATCCAGCGTGGCGAGTTCATCGCCATCATGGGCCCCTCCGGCTGCGGCAAGTCGACGCTCCTCAACATCCTCGGCATGCTCGACACGCCCTCGGGCGGCCACTACGTCTTCGACGGCGAGGACGTCTCGGGCTACTCCGAGCGCCAGCGCGCCGAGCTCCGCAAGGGCACGCTCGGCTTTGTCTTCCAGAGCTTCAACCTGATCGACGAGCTGACGGTGTTCGAGAACGTCGAGCTGCCACTGCTCTACCTCGGGCTCGACAGCAAGGAGCGCAAGGAGCGCACCGAGGCGGCGCTCGATCGCGTGGCGATGGCGCACCGGCGCAACCACTTCCCGCAGCAGCTCTCGGGCGGCCAGCAGCAGCGCGTCGCGATCGCGCGCGCTGTGGTCGCCAACCCGAAGCTCATCCTCGCGGACGAGCCGACGGGCAACCTCGACTCGACCAACGGCGACGAGGTGATGAAGCTGCTCTCGGAGATGAACGAGGCGGGCGCGACCATCGTGATGGTGACCCACTCGCCCTCCGACGCGGAGTACGCCCACCGCGTGATCTACCTCTTCGACGGCCAGGTGGTCTCGGAGAACTTCATCCAGAAGGAGTACGCGCTGCCGCGCTAACGCCTTCGGCGGTCGCAGGTCCAGGGTCGTGGGTCTCACTCACGTCCCGCACCCGGCCTGAGCGACCACACCCGTGCATGGTCATGCGTCTTGTCTCTGTCTTCCGTTCCGCTGCCATCCTGCTGGCCTTGCCGCTCTGGCTCGGTACCGCGCCCGGTCCCACCCCCGCCGATCCATCGGCGCTCGTGGGGACCTGGACGGTGGACCTCCGGCCGACGCCGGACGCGGAGGGCTACACGCAGCCGTTCTCCGTGACGGCGGTGCACGACGATGGGACGTTCGAGGCGCAGTTCTACGGCTCGCCCGTCCAGGTCGCGCGCTACAACGCCGACTGGGACGTGCTCCACGTCGCCTTCGTGACGACCGACGGCTCGACGCGCTACCTCCACGCGGCGCGCCTCGAAGGCGGCCAGCTACGCGGCACGACGCACGCCGTCGAGCGCGGCTTCCTCTCGGTCTGGACGGCCGAGCGCTCTAGCAACTGATTGGAGGCCACGGCCTTCCTCTGTTCTTCCTTCTTGCGCGCTGGCGGTGCGCGGCCTGCCCTGGGGCTCGTGCAGTGCCGCTCACCGTCGGTGCGCAGCTTTTTTGTCGAAGGTCACAGGTCGCAGACCTGAATGCCCCTGGCCGCGACTCGATCCCAGCAGGGCCGCCTGGCACTGCGCGTCTGGCTTGTGACTTATGCTCAAGAACTACCTCCTCGTCGCCTTCCGCAGCCTGAGCCGTCAGAGCGGCATCACCGCGCTCAACGTCGGCGGCCTCGCGATTGGCCTCGCGGCGTGCTTCCTGCTCGTGCTCTTCGTGCAGCACGAACTGTCGTTCGACACGCAGCACCCGCTCGCGGATCAGACCTACCGGCTTACGTTCGGTGCTAAGGAAGTGGGTGGCTGGATGGGCGACGACCCCGAGACGCGCTCAGCCAACATTCCTGCAGGATGGAAGACGGTCCTGACCGATGCGCTGCCCGCCGACATCGCCGACTACATCCGCCTGGGCTATCGGTCGCCCTACCTGAGCGTGGACGGTGAGAGTCGTAGCGTGGGCGGCTTCGCCTTCGCCGACCCGTCGATCCTCACCACGTTCGATCTCCCGCTCGTGGTGGGTGATCCTGCGACAGCGCTCGACGATCCGCAGAGCGTCCTCCTCACCGAGTCGAGCGCGGCAGAGTGGTTCGGTGACGAAGACCCCATCGGGAAGACGATCCGCTACAGCGATCAGTCCGACCTGACCGTCACGGGCGTGCTGCGCGACCTCCCGACCAATCAGCATCTGCGGCTCAGTTACCTCACCCCGCTCTCGTTTATGCTCCCCACGCCTGAGCAGCAGGAGGATATGACGAACTGGAACTACCAGACCTACCTCGTGCTCGCTCCCGGTACGGAGGAAGCCGACGTAGAGGCGCGCATCCTAGACGTGTGGGAGACCCAGTTCGGCGAGGGGGAGTCCGTCAACGAGATCTATGCGGACCTCCAACCGGTGACGTCGCTGCACTTCGCGACGAAGACCTACGGAATGTCGCCGGTCCGCGATCAGCGCTATGTGTGGGCGTTCTCGATCATTGCCGCGCTCATCCTCGCGATTGCCTGCATCAACTTTATGAACCTCGCCACGGCGCGGGCCACGAAGCGGGCGAAGGAAGTCGGCGTGCGGAAGTCGATCGGTGCCGGACGTGGGCAACTCATCGGGCAATTCTTAGGCGAGTCCGTGCTGCAGTGCGTGCTGGCGCTCGGGCTGGCACTGGTGCTGGCGAGCATCGCGCGGCCCCACTTCACCAACCTCGTTGGTGGCGACCTCGACCTCGCATTCACGCCTAGCATCGTAGCGCTACTCGTGGGCATCGGGCTCCTCACTGGCGTCCTCGCGGGGAGCTATCCGGCGTTCTACCTCTCCGCCTTCCGTCCGGCGCGGGTGCTCAAGGGCGAAGTCGCACGCGGACGCTCGGCGACGGCACTCCGCAAGGGGCTCATCGTCGCGCAGTTCGCCGTGACCGTGTTCCTGCTCGTCGCGACGGGGACGGTGTGGATGCAACTCAGCTACATGCAAGGGCAGTCGCTGGGCTTCGATCAGGAGCAGGTCGTCTTCGCCTTCGGTGCCCCGCCGATCTGGGAGCAGTACGAGGCGTTTGAACAGGCCGCCCTGGGCGACTCGCGCGTCCAGACGATGACGCGAGCAGGCGGCATCCCGGGTCGCGTCTGGACCTCGCGCGGCTACCGCTGGGCGACCGACGTGCCGGAGGAAACGGACGGCAGCGGCCTCGCAACCGTCTTCGGCGACCCGACCTACCTCGAGACGTTCGGCCTCACGCTCATTGATGGCCGCGACTTCTCCGCGGAGATCGCCTCCGACGAAACCGACGCCTACATCATCAACGAGAAGGCGGCCGAGGTGATGGGCTACGACCTCGCTGCAGGCGAGTCGCCTGTCGGGACCATGTTCCGTGCGTGGGACCGCGAGCCGGGGGCCGTCATCGGCGTGGTGGAGGACTTCCACTATGCCTCGTTGCACCACGCCATCGAGCCGGTCGTGATCAACCTCTCGCCAGACTGGTACGGCCAACTCGCCTTCCGCCTTGCGCCGGGCGACGTGTCTGGTGCGGTCGCACACCTCGCAGACACCTGGGCCACGTTCGCGCCCGGCTACGAGTTCGACTACGTCTTCCTCGACGATGACTTTGGGCGGCACTACGCCGACGAAGCCCGCCTCGGAACGCTCTTCGCGGTGTTCGCGGGCCTTGCGGTCTTCGTGGCCTGCCTCGGGTTGCTCGGGCTTGCGGCCTACGCGTCGGCGCAGCGGACGAAGGAGATCGGCGTGCGCAAAGTGCTCGGCGCGTCCGTGCCCGGGCTGGTCGCGCTCCTCAGCCGCGAATTCGTTACGCTCGTTGCCGTCGCGTTCGCTGTGGCGGTCCCGGTTGCCTGGTGGTTCATGCAGCGTTGGCTCGCCGAGTTCGCCTACCGCATCGAACTCGGGCCCCTCGTCTTCATTGGGGCCGGGGCGGCTGCGCTGACGCTCGCGCTCGTGACCGTCGCGACGCAGGCTTACCGCACGGCTGCCGCCGATCCGATCAAGGCGCTGCGCTACGAGTAACTACAGCCTCCGTCAAAACGCGTGCAGGTAGGAGCAACGGGGGAATAGACCCGGATTCCTACCTGCACCTCATCTTGTCCTAGACCTACAGAGTCACCTTCTCTTTCGCCAGCCAGCCGTAGCGGTCCTCGAAGAGTTGCTGCGCGAAGAAGTAGAGCTCGTAGTCGAGGTCGTGGCTCTCGCGCAGCTTGGGCAGCACCTTCGGGTTGAGCGCGTCGATGTCCTGGAGCGTGCGGCGCTTGTCGGCGGCGGCCCACCGCTTCTCCTGCTTCACGAACGTCCAGCCGAGCGTGTGCTCGAAGGCGCGGACGGTGTCGCCGAAGCGGTCCTGCACGCCGAAGACGGCGCACGCTTCGAGGTTGCGCTTGGCCGCGTCGAGGAGGCGGCGGCGGAAGGCCTCGCTGCGGCGGAGGGTGGGGTAGAGCCGGTCGTAGTGCAGCCCCGCGAGGAAGCGCGCTTGGCGGTTCTCGAAGCGCTCGTCGCGGTAGAACTGCACGAGCGTGACCCGGTCGACGAAGTTGCGCAGCGGGTGGCGCTCCCACAGGTCGATGCTCTCCTGGCCGCGGATGTAGTAGTACCAGCTCACCGCGCGCTCCAGTGGCTCGCGGAGGACCGTTGCGTAGCGGACCGGTCGACGCGTGAAGCGGTGCACTCCGTGCGGGATGTGGCCGATGAAGACCGGGGCTTTCCAGCCGTGGCGCGCGTAGCGCGTGACGCTCGCCGAGCGCTGGTAGCCCGGCGCGTTGGGCTCGATGAGCGCCTTGATGAGCGCGGTCCCTGCGGTCTTCTCGACGTGGACGACGACGAGTTGGGGGCTGTTGGCTGAGGGCTGTTGGCTGTCAGTCATTGGTGTTTGCGTGCGCAGAGGGGCTACCAAGCTACGCGTGCATACCGCGCACCGATTCGCTGAGTCGCGCAATAGCCGCGCGTCCCGTCATGCTACCGCGACACCGCCGCACCGCGACACCGCCGCACCGCGACACCGCCGCACTTCCCTACATCCCCACCACTCGCAGCCGGGCGAACTTGAGGCGCAGCTTCTTCTGCCCGACGCGCTGGAAGTAGACCGTTGCCGACGCGCGGTCGCCCCGGCCCTCGACACCGAGCACCTTGCCGACGCCAAACTTCGGGTGCTCGACCTGCACGCCGGGGACCAGGGCGCCGCCCTCGCCCTCGTCGTAGACGATGCGGCGGCCCTGCTGCTCCGGCTCGGCAGCCGGCATGCGGCGGGTCTTGCGCGGCTTCTTTTGGCCCGCGTCGCCGCGCAGGTTGCGGCGGTAGTAGTGCGGGTCCACGTTGCCGTAGCCGCCGGTCCCGCCGTCGCCCAACTCGAAGCGGCCTTTCTTCGGTCGGAAGGCGCGGCCCGTGTCGGTGCGCAGCACGTCGTCGAGGCCGTCAAGTTCGTCGAGGAAGCGGCTGCGGACGGCCTGTTGCGATTCGCCGTAGCGATAGCGGCTGCGCGCGTAACTTAACTGTAGCAGCTCCTCCGCGCGCGTCACGCCGACGTAGAACAGCCGCCGCTCCTCCTCCAACTCTTTCGGGTCTTGCGCGGCCTTCGCGAGCGGGAAGAGACCCTCTTCGAGGCCGACGAGGAAGACGACCTTGAACTCGAGTCCCTTCGAGGCGTGGAGCGTCATCAGCGTGACGCGGTTGTCGTCGTCCGAAACGCTGTCGAGGTCGGTCACGAGGGAGACTTCCTGGAGGAACTCCGAGAGCGTGCGTGCGGGGGCGTCTTCTCCTGTTGGGATGTCCGCGAACTCGGCGATAGCGTTGAGCAACTCGTGGACGTTCTCCAGGCGGGCGAGGCTCTCCGGCGTGTTCTGGTTGCGGAGGTCGGTCATCAGCCCGGACTCCTGTAGGAGACTCTGCGCGAGCTCGTGCGCGGGCGTTGTCTCGGCCTTCGCGGCGTGGTGCGCGACGAGGAAGCCGAATTTTTCAATCGCGTTCGACGCGCGTGCCGAGAGGCCCGTCTCGTGCACCCGCTCGATGGCCTGCCAGAGCGTGAGCCCCTCGGTGGCGGCGTACTGCTCCAGCCGCTGCATCGTCTTGGCCCCGATGCCGCGCGTGGGCGTGTTGATGACGCGTCGGATCGAGGCGACATCGTTGGGATTGACGGCGAGGCGGAGGTAGGCGAGCGCGTCCTTGATCTCGGCGCGCTGATAGAACGAGATGCCGCCGACGAGGCGATACGGGATACCACCGCGCCGGAGCGCCTCCTCGATGGA
>JBCCRG010000120.1:0-9233 GCA_039208155.1 Bacteroidota bacterium
CCGATGGCCGACTTCGGCTACGACGTGGCCCACTACACCGACGTGGACCCCATCTTCGGCACGCTCGCTGACTTCGATCGCATGGCGGCGCGCGCCAAAGAGCTCGGCCTCAAGCTCATCGTCGATTTCGTCCCGAACCACTCCTCGGAAGAGCACGCGTGGTTTCAGGCGTCGCGCTCCTCGAAGAGCGCCCCGAAACGGGACTGGTACGTCTGGCGCGACCCGGCAACGGATGGCGGCCCGCCGAACAACTGGCTGAGCATCTTCGGCGGCTCCGCGTGGGAGTATGACGCAGCGACGGGACAGTACTACCTCCACAGCTTCCTCCGTGAGCAGCCCGACCTCAACTGGCGTAACCCTGAGGTCAAGGCCGCCATGTTCGACGCGCTGCGCTTCTGGATGGACCGCGGCGTGGACGGCTTCCGCATCGACGTGGCGCACTTCATCATGAAGGACCCTGCGATGCGCGACAACCCGCTCGCGACCGAGGTGGCGGACTACCACAAGTCGCTCGGCGAGTACGATACGCAGGTCCACCTCCACGACAAGGGCCATGAGGACGTGCACGGCGTCTTCCGCAAGATCCGCGAGTTGGTCGATACGCACAGCGACACCGAACGTGTGACCATCGGTGAGATCCACGAGTACGACCGCGCCACGTGGGTGCGCTACTATGGCGGCAACGTGACGCCGGGCGTGCTCGACGAGCTGCACATGCCGTTCAACTTCGCCCTGCTCAACGCCGACTGGACCGCCGCGAGCATCCGTGCCTCCGTCGATGACCTCGAAGCGGCGCTGCCCGCGGGCGCATGGCCGAACTACGTCGTCAGCAACCACGACGAGAAGCGCATCCGCACCCGCGTGGGCGCAGCGCAAGCGCGCATCGCGGCGATGCTGCTGCTCACGCTGCGCGGCTCGCCGACGCTCTACTACGGCGACGAACTCGGCATGCCGGAGGTCGACGTGCCCGAGGACAAGCTTCAGGACCCGTGGGGCTTCCGCAGCCTCCCCGAGCTCAGCCGCGACGGCTGCCGCACGCCGATGGCCTGGGACGCCTCGCCCTCCGCGGGCTTCTCCGACGCCGACCCTGACGACCTTTGGCTTCCGCTCCACGACGACCACGCTGCGATCAACGTGGACGCCGAGTTGGACGACCCCGACTCGATGCTCCACCTCTACCGCCGCCTCCTCGCCCTGCGCAAAGCCACGCCCGCGCTGCAGGTCGGCAGCTACACGCCCAGCGACGACGTGCCGGACGCCGTGTTCGCGTACGTCCGCGAGCACGACGGCACGCGGCTGTTTGTGGCGCTCAATTTCTCGCCTGAGATGCAGGAAGTCGCCGTTCCCGACGGCTTCTCGGGGCACGTCCTCGCCTCGACGCAGCGCGAGCGCGAAGGCCGCACGTTCACCGGCACCCTCCACCTCGGCGCGAACGAGGGCGTCGTGCTGGGATAATCCTTGATCTGTTATCGCTTATGCCTCGTTGACCTTGGTTGATCGATGCTATGCCACGAACCATTGATATGCCACCGAATGAGTTCTCCCCCTGGACAGGGGGAGACAGAGGGGGTAGACCGATGAGGCGAGATGCTGCGATCGAGCACGCTCGATCGACCACCCCTGCCCCCTCCTGTCCAGGAGGGGAACTGCCTACCACGATCTGAGCACTTCTATTCCCCATGCCCTATTCCCCAGTCGCTGGTCGCTCCCCCCTGCTCGCCCTCCTCACCCTCCTCCTCGTTGCACCGTCCTTCGCGCAGGTGCCTCGCTTCGAGATGCCCGAGAGCGGGCTGATGCTGGAGCGCCAGACCGAGGCGGGTACGTTCGGCTTCTTCAGCGTGCTCGGCCGCCGCGCGGGGGCGTTCGGCTACGAGGGCCAGCCGTTCGAGGTGTGGACCTACCCGCAGCAGATCGTCAGCGAGGTGCAGTTCGACGTCGCCATTGACGACTACCCGATCCCCATTGACGGCCTAGCGACGATGGAGCGGACCGAGGTGCGACCCGAAGCCACGACGTTCGTCTACACGCACGCCGCGTTCACCATCCGGCAGACGCTCTTCGCGCCGATCGACGAGCCCGCCGTCGTGATGCTCCTCGACGTAGACACGGTGCGCCCGCTCACGATTTCGGTGTCGTTCCGCCCCGACCTCGCGCTGATGTGGCCCGCCGGGCTCATGACCGGCTTCTCCGGCTTCGACGCGGCGCAGGGGCGCTACTTCGTCGGCGAGGAGACGCAGCGGTTCTACGGCCTCATTGGCAGCCCGGGCGCGGTGGACGTGTCGCAGCAGCCCTACCAGGAGGAGCCCGCCGACCTCCCGACGCGCTTCGAGCTGGGCGTGACGCCTGAGGACGCGCGGGCTGGCCTCATCCCGATCCTCTTCACCGGGAGCACGACGGGCCGTGCTGACGCCGAGGCTGTCTACGATAAGCTGCTCGCCGACATTCCTGGCGCGTACGCGAAGACGGTCCAGCACTACAAGGACCTGGAGGAAAACACGCTCACCATCTTCACGCCCGACGAGCGGTTCAACGAGGCGTACGCCTGGGCAAAAGTCGGCATCGACAAAGGCCTCGCGACGAACACGACGATTCTGGACCTGGAGTCCGATGTGCTTGCACCAGACGCCCGGACCGAGGACACCGGCTTCGTGGCGGGCTTCCGCACGGCGGGTAACTCGGAGCGGCCCGGCTTCGCGTGGTTCTTCGGGCGCGACGCCCTCTGGACGGCCCTCGCCACAACGGCCTACGGTGACTTCGAGACGACCAAGACCGCCCTCGACTTTCTCCAGCAGTTCCAGCGCACCGACGGCAAGATCCCCCACGAGATCAGCCAGAGCGCCACGTTCCTGACCTGGTTCGAGGACTACCCCTACCCCTGGGCCAGCGCCGACGCGACGCCGCTCTACCTCATCGTCCTCGCCGACCTCTGGCGCGCAACGGGCGACGACGCGTTTCTCCGCAAGCACTGGGAGAGCGCGAAGAGGGCCTACGCCTTCTCCGAGGCCACCGACCGCGACGGCAACGACCTCCTCGACAACACGGGCGTCGGCCACGGCTGGGTTGAGGGCGGGCTGCTCTATCCGCCGCACGAGGAGCTCTACATGCAGGGATTGTGGATCGAAGCCTCCGGGAGTATCGCCGAGCTCGCTGACGCGATGGGCGACGCCGCCCTGGCCGAGCGGGCGCGGGACAACGCCGAACGCACGTATGAGGCCACCGAGGCTACCTACTGGCTCGAAGACGAAGGCTTCTACGCCGTCACCACGCACTTCCCCGACGCGACCAACCTGATCCCGGACGAGGGCGCACAGGCAGGCACGGCGCTCTCGCAGGGCGGGATCGCCACCGAGCAGGACGCCGTCGTGATGCCGGAGAACACCGCCATGCAGGGCGTACCCTTCTGGTGGGGCACCCTCGACGCAGACCGCGCGCGGCGGGCCCTCGACGCGCTCGGCAGCGGGCACGTCGCCACCGACTGGGGCGCGCGCATCCTCGACGCGCAAAGTGAGCGCTACGACCCGCTCTCCTACCACAACGGCTCCGTGTGGCCCCTCTTCACCGGCTGGGTGTCGATGGGTGGCTATACGTACAGCCGCGCGCACATCGGCTATCAGGGCCTTATGGCGAGCGCACTCCTCACGCGTCAAGACGCGCTGGGCTACGTCACCGAACTCCTCTCGGGCGACTTCAACACGGCGTTCGGGCGCAGCAGCCACCTCCAAGTCTGGAGCGAGGCGATGGTCGCCACGCCCGCCGTGACAGGCATGCTCGGCCTCAACGTTCAGGACGGCGGTATGCTTGTCCGCCTCGCCCCGCAACTTCCAGCTGACTGGGACCGAGTCTCCCTCTCCCAAGGGATGGATGAGTTTTGGCAGATCCAACGCGACAGCAATCGCTACTCGCTCGGCATTACGCTCTCGTCCTATCCAACTGAGACGGTCCTGGAGTTTGCCCCAGCCCTTCCCCTGGACGCCCGCGTTGACTCGGTAGCGTTCAATCCGATGGGGGACGACACCCCTAGTCGGCCGCTTGACTTCACGATCGTGCGCGAAGGCGACGTGCAGCGTGTCGTCTGTCAAACGACGTTGGAGCGGGGCACCTTGACCATCTACACGGACAACGGGACGGGCGCGTACGTCCAGCATGAGCCTGCGGCCTCGGGCGCGCGCAGCACGGGCCTCCGCATCCTTCGCGACCGCGCCGAGAATGGAGCACTCACCCTGCTCCTCGAAGGGGTCCCGGGTGAGCCATACAGGTTCGGTATCCGCTCGCCGCGCTCGTTCAAAGGCACCATCGCCTTTCAGGACGCAGAAGGCGTGCTCGGCGTAGACGGGGTTGAGCTTATCGACGTCGATGGCGTACGGGTCTTCCTCAAAGACGACGGGGACTACGAGGTCGTCATGACGCTCGATGGAGCGGGCCCCGACTACGTCCGCCGCACGGTGACGCTGCCGTTTAGTGAGTAGTGCGGCCGTCCACCCACCGCTCCCACCGTTGGAAGGGCTTTCGCTTGGGTGTACCATGCCTTGCGGCGTATCGTCTCGATAATCGGTCCCCATCTCGCTGGCGGGTGGCACCGTTGTCCCATTTTGCTTCGAGGTTGCCCATGTGCACGTCCCGCCTCACTTTCGCCCTCGCACTCCTCGCGTCTCTCACGTGGGTGGGGTGCGCCTCGACCCAGACCAGCGCTGAAGCGGAGGAGCCTACCGCGACGGCTGAGGAGCCCAACCCGAACCGCGTCGAGGGGGACGACCTCGACCGGCGGGCGCTGGACAACATCGAGGAGATGCTGCGCGGCCAGGTCGCCGGGGTGACGGTGCGCTACACCGGGCGCGGCCTCGTGATCCGCATCCGGGGCACCAACACCTTCCTGGGCACCCAAGACCCGCTGTTCATCGTGGACGGCCTGCCCATCGAACTCGGAGCGGACGGCGCGCTCGTCGGGCTCAACCCGCGCGACGTGGCCACCATCGAGGTGCTCAAGAACGTGGCAGACACCGCTTTCTACGGCGTGCGCGGAGCCAACGGCGTGGTGCTGATCACGACCCGCCGCCCGCCGCCCCCCCAAGACGAACACGACGGTAGCCACGACGGTCGTACGTGAGCGCGATGCATCGATCGGTCCGCTCCGCACTCCGTCTTGGCTGGCTCGGGTTTCCTGCGCTCCTCGCCCTGGCGGTCCTCGTGCTCAGCCCTGGCTGCGAAACCTCGTTCGATCCGTTCGAGGAGACCGACGTCCGGTTCTCGATGTTCGGCTACCTGGACCTGAGCGCCGACACGCAGTTCGTGCGCGTCAATGAACTGAATACTTCGGTCTTCACCACCGCCGAGATCGACGCGGCGGTCGCGCTGACCCACGTCGAATCGGGGCGCACGGTCACGCTCCGTGACTCGGCCGTGACGATCCGCAGGGGCGCCGGCGACGGGACCATCGTGCACAACTTCTGGACGACGACGCCCATCGAGCCCGAGGCGACCTACCGCCTCGAGACGACGGCCTCGGACGGCTCGACGGCGTCGGCCACCTTCCGCACGCCAGCCGAGGCACCCGTTCCCGTTCTCGACGCCGGCATCATTCCCTTCTCTCCCTCGCCGCCTCGTGCCCAGTCCATCACGCTCGCGGGCGTGGCCAAGCTCGCCGACATTCGGGTACGCTTCCGGCTTTCGTCCCCCAACACCCTCGTCACGATCTCGTACATCGACAAGCTCTTCGAGTCGAGCGACGGGCGACTCCTCGCGGGCTTCGATGCCTACGGCGACGTGCAGGACGCGCTGAGCGGCGACGGCAGCGCGGTCTGCCCCAGCCTGGAGAGCGCCGAGGTGTTCGTCGCGGCGACGACCACGGACTGGCCCGATTTCTGGCAGTTCGACCTCGAAACCCTCGTGCTCCCGACGACGGCCACGAACGTGGTGGGCGGCCTAGGCTACGTCGGCGGCGTGCAGACGTTCACGCTGGCCTGGCCGGAGTTGGTCGGGGCCTTCTTCCTCAACCAAGTCGACTGTACGGGATGAACTCACGTCGCTCCCGTACGCTGCTCGTCGTCCTGGCCACCTGGCTCGCCGTCTCAGCCGCGGGTATGGCGCAGCCAGCCGCCCAGACAGATCTGGTTCGCGGCCTCGTGCAGGACGGGGACAGCGGCCAACCGCTCCCCGGGGCCACCGTGCGCCTTCGTGCCCTCCAACCGGGCACCTCGCCGCTGCTGACGACAACGGACCAAGACGGGCGCTTCCGATATGTAGGGCGGTTCGCAGGGCAATTCGCGCTTGAGGTCTCATACGTCGGCTATCAGACCGCGCTCGACACGCTGGCACTCGGCGCCGACGCTGTTGTGAACCTTGTGATCCCGCTCACGCCCGGCGCGCTGCTCGGCGAGGTGCGCGTCGAGGCGACGGGCGGGGCGGCCGCGCTCGTGGCGGGCCAGCAGTCGATCCGGCCGCAGGACCTGGCGCGGATCCCGACGCCCGACCTCTCGGGCGACCTGGCGAGCTACCTGCAAGCGCTGCCGAGCGTCGTCGCCGTCGGGGACCGAGGCGGCGGGCTCTACGTTCGAGGCGGCACGCCGCCGCAGAACCTGGTCCTGATGGACGGGGCCATCGTCTTCCAGCCGTTCCACATCGTCGGCTTCTTCTCGGCCTTCCCGCAAGACCTCGTGGCCAACGCCGAGTTCTTCGCCAGCGGCTTCGGCGCACGCTACTCCGGCCGCACCGCCTCCGTCCTCGACGTGACGATGCGGGAGGGCAACTACCAGCGGTACACCGGCAGTGGGTCGCTTAGCCCGTTCCTGCTCTCGGTCCAGGCGGAGGGGCCGCTCGCCCCCGGCGCCGTGTCGGTGCTCGGCTCCGCTCGCCTGTCCGTGTTGGAGCAGGCCGCCCCGCTCTACGGCGAGACCCTCCCGCTCCGCTTCGGCGACGTCTTCCTGAAGCTGGCCCGGGCCGACGCCGCGACGGGGCGCTGCAGCGCGACGGGGCTTTACACCTTCGACGAGGGCCAGATCGACCCGGACGACCCCGACGGCGACGTCTTCTCCTGGAACAATGCCGCGCTCGGCGCACGCTGCCTCGTGCTCCCGCAGGACACCGACTACGAAATGGAAGTCAACGCCGGGGTGTCCTACGTCGGCAACGCGGTCGGGCGCTCCACCCGGCCAGGGCGCTCGTCGTCGGCGACGGTCTACCACGCCTCGCTGCACCTCACCCGGCTGTCGCCTCGGCTGCGCTGGGACGGCGGCCTCTTCACCCGCATCAACGACCTCAGCTACGAACTCGGCGGGCAGTTCGAGGGGGTCGGTGGAGCCAACCAGCGCCTTTTCGCTCTGGGTGGCTATTTCGAGACGACGTGGCAGCCCGGCTTCGGCCTCGACGTGCGGCCGGGCCTCAACGTCACGACGTACCTCGGGGACTTCCCGACGAGCCTGGAGCCGCGCCTCCGCCTCACCTGGAAGCCGTGGGGCGTGGACGGGCCGACGCAGTTCAGCGCAGCAGGCGGCGTGTACCGCCAGACGATCAACGGCATCAGCGACGAGCGCGACGCGGGCTCGGTCTTCCTAGCGTGGCTGCCCAACCCGCTGGGAGACGGCCAGACCGAGGCCCTGCACGCGATGGTGGGTGTCCGGCAGCGGGTCGGGCCGTTCACGCTCGTCTCGGAGGGCTACGCGAAGCGCCTGGACGACCTCGCGGTGCCGATCTGGAGCGCCATCGCACGGTTTACGACGGCGCTCACGCCCGCCGAGGGCTCGGTCTATGGCCTCGACGCCCGGCTGGAGTGGCGGCGCGGGTCCACGTATGCCTTCGTGGGGTACGGGCTGGCCCGGACGGAGTACGCCATCTTCCAGGCTCCGCTCACAGGCGGCGAGGTTGCCGAGCAGACCTACAACCCGCCGCACGACCGCCGTCACCAGGTGAACGCCCTCCTCAGCTTCGAACTCGGTGGCTTCGAGACGAGCATCCGCTGGCAGTACGGGTCGGGCCTCCCCTTCACGCGCCCCTTCGGCTTCGACAACGTCGTGCCGCTCTTCCCGCTTCCGGACGTCAGCACAGCACCGGGGGTCCCGCGCGTGCTCTACCGCGAGCCCTTCAACGGCCGCCTCCCGGCATACCACCGCCTCGACGTGTCCGTCTCGCGCACGTGGCCCGTGGGCCCGGGGGACCTGAGCCTTCAAGCGGGCGCGATCAACGTCTACGACCGCGCCAACCTCTTCTACTTCGACATCTTCACCGTTCGGCGGGTGGACCAGCTTCCGCTGCTGCCGTTCTTCGGCGTGAAGTATGAACTCGGCGGGTAGCGGGACCGTCAGCCTACGCTACCTAGGAGGCGCCTTCAACGCTGGTGGAAATGCGCGCTTCCTGCGGCTGCGCGTATTGCCTTGTTGGCTACGCGGACGCCAACCTTCGGCCTGCTCACGCGTACCGGATTGCGCCCCCTATCGCTCCCCCGCCCTTCCCTCATGGCTACGCTCTCCGCCTCGTCCCTCCCCGACATTCAGAAGACGCCTGACCGGCGCGGCGTCGCCATCGAGCGCGTCGGGATCTCGAACCTGCGCTACCCGCTGACGGTCCTCGATCGCGCTCGCGGCTCGCAGCAGACGACCGCCACACTTGCGCTCTCGGTAGCGCTACCGGCAGAGATTAAGGGCACCCACATGAGCCGCTTCATCGAGGTGCTGTCGTCGTACCAGGACGTGCTCTCGACGGCCAGCCTCCCCGACTTCCTCGCGCAACTCCGCGACTGCCTGAAGGCCCCCGTGGCGCAGATCGACGTGTCGTTCCCGCTCTTCCTCGAACGCGCCGCCCCTGCCACGGGCAAGGCGGCGCTGATGGACTACACCTGCGCCCTCTCCGCCGAGGACGACGGCACCCACGTGGACATCGTGCAGCGCGTCGAGGTACACGTCGCGAGCCTGTGCCCGTGCTCGAAGGAAATCTCCGACTACGGCGCCCACAACCAGCGCGGCCGCATTGACATTGAGGTGCGGGCTGCGCGGGAGGCCGACCGCACGCCCGCGATGATCTGGTTTGAGGAGTTGATCGTGGTGGCCGAGCAGTCGGCGTCGTCGCCGCTCTACCCGCTGCTGAAGCGCGAGGACGAGCGCCACGTCACGATGGCGGCCTACGACAACCCGGCGTTCGTGGAGGATATCCTCCGCAACGTTGCCGTCCGCCTCCGCGAAGACCCCCGCATCGCGTGGTTCGATGTGGGCGTGACCAACTTCGAGTCGATCCACAACCACAACGCC
>JBCCRG010000121.1:0-9194 GCA_039208155.1 Bacteroidota bacterium
AGGCGCGGCTGGCGAGCGCGTTGTCGTAGGTGACGTAGAGGCTGGCCCGCTTCTGGAGGCGCGTCAGGATGGCGACGCCCAGCGTGCCGCCCGCAGGCGCGTCGATCGTCGCGGCCTCGGGGAGCGTGAAGAGCGCCGTCGAGGCGTGGAAGGTGCGGCTGGCGAAGCCCGTCCAGGCCCGGCCCCGCAGCGCGATGTCGAGGTCGAGCACGCCGTCGAAGACGCCGAGGGCGCGGACGCCGAGCTGCGCCGTGCCCCACGCGTCGGGCAGGACGCCGATAGCGCGGTCGGCCTGCGCCGGGTCGCCGTCGCCCGCATAGCGCCCCTGCTGCGCGGTCGCCTCGACGTGCGCGTAGACGCCGCGCGCAGCCTCCGGACGGAACGCGAGCGTGGCGGTGGCAAAGACGCGCTGGAGCGAGCCGGGGAGTGTGCCGAACGTCGCGCTGTCGCCGTCCTCATCGGCGAGAAGCAGCCTGGTGTCGCGCTGGAGCACGCCCGTCGCGCGGACGCCGAAGCGGAACGCGCCCAGGTCGAGGCGGGTGGCGAGCGTGGCGTGGGTCGTGCGCTCGTCGCCCAGGGCGTCTGCAGCATCCACACGCAGCGCCGTGGCGTCGGTCGAGTCGGGCGCATAACCACCGACTTCTGCACGCCCATAGCTCGCCCCCCCGTGCCGCAGCGCCGCGTCCACGTGCAGCGCCCCGATGCGGCGAGTCACCTCCGCGTGGCCACTCGCGAACGTGCCCTCGGGTGTGGCGTCGAGGCTGATCCCTAGCCGCGCGCTCGCGCCCCAGAGCGTCGTCGAGTCGGTAAGCGCTAGGTGGGCGAACGTCCGGGCGGCGGTCTCCGGCACGAGCGCCACCGCGGCCGAGTCGAGCGCGGCGTCGCGCCAGGTGGTCAGGCGCACCGCGAGGGCATGCCCCCTGAGCATGAACGGCTGTGCGAGCGCCATGCCCAGCCGCCGGGCCTCGACCTCTGCTGAGACGGCGTCGCTGCCGAAGCCAGCTCGTCCGAAGCGCGCGGTCTGCGCTACGCGAAACGCTGTCGCGGAGAACGGCACGGCGAAGAACGGCGTCTGCACCCGCAGCCGCGCCGAGAGGACGTGCAGCACGTCGGTGCGGTCTGCGTTCGCGTCGGCGACGGTGGCCGTGAGTGGTTCGTAGAGCAGCCCCGAGATCGAGCCGCGTGCGCCGCTCCGGAGCCGAGCGCGGTGCTCGGTGACGGCGAGCGCCCAGCCCGGCCGGTGGAGCGTCGCCCGGCCGAGGACGCGGGAGCCGCTGAGGTCGCTGCCCGTGTAGAGCCCGTCCGCGCGCTGCCCCGACACGTGGAAGAGCACGCCGAGTCGCCCCTCGCGCCCGACGAACCCTGGCCGCCGCGTCTGCGCGTGCGTGGCGCTGATGAACTGCACCCCCTCCTGGCCGGTGAGGTAGCGCAGCTCGGTCCGTGCCACCGGCGCGTCGAGCGGGCGCAGCGCCGCGTGGGTCGTCGTCGTCGCGCCGAGCGCCGTCGGCTCGCGGTAGAGGCGCCCGAGGAGGTCGAGCGGCAGCCAGTCGTAGCGCGGGCGGCCCGTCACGAGGTCGGTGAGCGGGACGCCGTCGAGCGTGAGCGCGGCGCGGCGCGGGGCCTGCCCGGCGAAGCTGACGCCGTGCGGCCAGCCTATCGAGCCGAGGTCGTAGGTGAACGTCCCCGGGAGCGCCTCCAGCAGCGGGCGGATGGAGAGGCCGGGCTGCGTGGCGGGGACCGGCCCGAAGCGCACGCCCGGCGGCACCGTGTAGGCGCTCAGCGACACGCGCAGCGCCGACGTGTCTGCGGGCTCGCCTTCCGGCTGAGGCCCCATCGTTTCGAGCGAATCACTCAGGATCAGCTGAGGCTTGACCGCAACAGAGTCTGCTTCCTGCGCCCGCATCGGATTCGCGAAGAGCAGGAGGACGAGCAGACACGCAACGGCCCTGGACCCCGCTACTCCCATACGCTCCTCCTCCCACACCCCCTCACTCCCCCTCAGGGAACAGCCCGAAGAGGCGGCTCTCGATGCGGCTGATGATCTCGAACCGATCCGCGTCCTCGTTCACAAAGTCGAGGTCGTCCGTGTTCACGATCAGACGGGGGCCGGTGTAGCGGTCGATCCAGTCCTCGTAGAGCCCGTTGAGGCGCTCCAGGTAGTCGATGCGGATGGACGACTCAAACTCGCGCCCGCGCGACTGGATCTGGCGGACGAGCGTCGGGACGGAGGCGCGGAGGTAGACGAGCAGGTCCGGCGGGCGGAGGTAGCTCGTCATGATGTCGAAGAGCTCGCGGTAGTTCTCGTAGTCGCGCGTCGCCATGAGGCTCATGTCGTGGAGGTTGCGCGCGAAGATCTCGACGTCCTCATAGATCGAGCGGTCCTGCACGACCGAGTGCGGCGCGTCCTCGATGGCCCGCTGGTGCTTGAAGCGGCTCGACAGGAAGAAGACCTGGAGGTTGAACGACCAGCGGTTCATGTCGGCGTAGAAATCCGACAGGTACGGGTTGTCGTCAACGCGCTCGTAGAACGGCTCCCACTTGAAGTAGTCGCTCAGGACGCGTGTGAGGGAGCTTTTGCCCGCCCCGATGTTGCCCGCGATGGCGACGTATTTCTTTCCGGTGGAGGACGAGGCGGACATGGAGGCGAGGCGGGGTGGACAGAGCGCGCTGAAGGTACGACGCGCCCACCTGGGGCCGCTGCCTCGGCCCACGGTGAATGGCCCTGGCGCTGTGTCGTGCGGCGCCCCTGCCACCGCCTATCTTCCACCGCCTTCACCCTAACCTCTGTCCTATGCGCCCCCTCTTCCTGACGCTCGCCCTGCTCGTCCTCGCAGCAACCCCTGCTATCGCGCAGCCCGCCCTCAGCGACAGCACCTCCGCCGTCCTTTTCAGCATCAACGGGCTTGCCCTCAACACGTACGAGGGCGGCGTCGGCTATCTCCGCCGTCTCTCCTCACACACCGCGCTGCTGGTGGGCCTCGGCGGGGAGTTCCGCCGCACCGAGGACGACTTTGAGGGCGACCAAAGCCAAGAGGACACGAGGACGTTCGCCGATCTCCGTCTCCAGACCGATGTGCGTGTCTACGTGCGTCCCACTGCGCGCACCTCGCTCTACGTCCAGGCAGGGCCCTTCGTGGGCTGGAGATTGGACAGCTTCGAGCGGATGAGCACCCGCGAGGGGAGCGAGCCCTTCGAGAATACCCAGGAGGAGGCCTTCCTCACGCTCGGTGGCGCGGCGCAGCTCGGCGTCGCCTACCGGCTGAGCGGGATGTTCGAACTGTCGGGCGCCTACGTGTTGCGCGCGACCTACTTCACGGATCTCTACAGCAGTGGCCAGCAAGGTGAGGAGACATTCAGCCGCGATCGGTCCGGGCTGACGCTCAGCACGCAGGCCACACGGCTCACGCTGGCCGTTTACTTCTGACGCTGTCCACCCCCGGACCCCATCCAGGTCGTCTGCGGACCGGCTGCGGGGACCTCGCATGGCCGACCTCGCTCTATCGCTCGACCGCGTCCGGCGCCTGGTGCTAGCGCACGGGTGGAACGCGACGGCCTACCAACTGCTCAACCCGGGTCTGACCTACTGGTTTGCGCCGGGCGACTGCGCGGTGGTCGGCTACGTGGCCGTGCGGCGGCTCAGCGGGCGGCCGATGTGGGTGGTGGCGGGCGAGCCGGTGTGCGCCGAGGGCTACGTCGCGGAGGCGTCGGAGCGCTTCGAGGCAGCGGCGCAGGCGGCGGGCGCGGGCGTGTGCTACTTCGGGGCCGACGGGCGCCTGCGCTCCGTCCTCGCCGGGCGGCCCGACCATAGCCAGATGACGCTCGGTGCACAGCCGGTCTGGAATCCTGCACGATGGGATAGCATCCTGGCCGAGAAATCGTCGCTGCGGGCGCAGCGCAACCGGGCGCGCAACAAAGGGGTCGCCGTGACCGTGTGGCCGAGCGCTCGGGCCCCAGGCTCACAGACAGAGCCGCACCCAGCGCTGGCGCGTCTTCTGGCGGAGTGGCTCGCGTCGAAGCGGATGCCCGCAATGCACTTCCTCGTGGAGCCGCAGACGCTCGGGCGGCTCCTCGACCGCCGCGTGTTCGTCGCCGAAAAAGTCGTGGCCCCCAAAAACGTAGGCGAGCAGACGCGGCTCGGTGGTGGCGGAAAACCCGTCGGCTATCTCATCCTCTCGCCTATTTCGGCGCGCGACGGCTGGCTCGTGGAGCAGATCATCCAGGGCCGCGCGGCCCCCAACGGCACCGCCACGCTCCTCCTCGACGCAGCCATGCGCATGGCCGCCGAGGCGGGCTCGCCCTACGTCACGCTCGGGCTTTCGCCGCTCTCCCGGCGTGCCATCGAGACGGCCCCCGGCGTACCGCACCTCGACAACCCGCTCTGGCTCCAAGGCCTCCTCGGCTGGGTACGTGCCCACGGACGGCGGTTCTACAACTTTGAGGGACTGGAAACCTTCAAGGCGAAGTTCGTCCCCGACCGCTGGGACGCGATCACGGCGATCACGCGGGAGCCTGCCCCGTCGGTCGGCACGCTCTACGCCATCGCGGACGCCTTCGCCGGGCCGCGTTCGCCCATCGGGCTCGTGGGCCGTGCGCTCGCCCGTGCCGTGGGCGACGAGGCACGAATGCTGCGGCAGCGCTTCGAGTGAGGCGGCTGGACGAGAACAGGTGCCTCACCGAGCTGTTTTGAGCGTGGGGTTAGGGAAGCATAGGAAGAGGCGTAGCTTCTGTCTCTGCTATAATGGCTGGATAGACACGCCTGATGTACACCTCTGGATTTTATGAGCGCCTTGCCATTGGCTTGGGCGTGGTCCAGCTAATCGGGGGGGTACATGGGCTATTTCTGGTTCTGGCTACAGGCTTTGGCGGAAGCGTCTTCCAGGGTACGGTTATCCTCCTCGGCCTTGTCTACTTTAGTCTAAGCGCTGTCGCTGGGGTATTGCTTTGGACAGGAAAAGACTGCGGGCTCATCCTGTCGATGGTGGTATGGGGTGTGCAGTTTCTAGCAGTGGCTTCCCCGATACTCATGCTGGAGGTCTACGCTGGCGTCCGGGTCACGCCCTATTTGCGGTTCGCAGAGGAGGGTTCTAGCATCCATTTGGCTGTGAACCTGGGAAGCCACATGACACTGGGGGTAGCACGGGAGTACTTCGCCATCGGTGTCAACCTCGCGGCTGTGTGTGCTTTTGTGGCGTTGGATTGCTTGTGGCGCGCACGCGACAGGAACAGACAGCACGAAGAGCGCCTTGCCGAAGCTGTTGAACAGATGACCAGGGAATGAGTCACGTCACTACACACCGCGCTGCCCGCCTCGCGTTCGTCCGGTCCCTTGCCGTCGAGGTAGGGGCGCTGACGCTCGAAGGGTGGGGACGCACGAACGGGACGGCGAAGACCGCCGACCGCTTCGATGTGGCGACGGAGTACGACCGCCGCGCGGAAGCCCTCGTGCGCGAGCGGCTGGCGGAGGCCTATCCCGGCGAGCCCATCCTGGGCGAGGAAGGCGGCCTCGAAGGCGACGCCGGTCTGGCTCGCGAGCGGCTGTGGATCGTGGACCCCATCGATGGGACGCTGAACTACCAGCGCGGACTGCCGATGTACGCCGTCAGCATCGCCTTCTGCGAGGACCTGGTCCCGACCGTGGGTGTGACGCACTGCCCCGCGACGCAGCAGACGTTTGCGGCGGCGACCGGCCTCGGCGCGACGATGCAGATCGCGGACCGCGATCCCGTCCCGATGCAGGCAAATGCGCATGTCTCGCCCGACGATGCGCTCTTCGACGTAACCGGGCCGGGCACCTACGCCCTCGTGGCCGCCGCCGACCGCCTCGACGTGCCGCGCCAGACGTGGCGCTACCTCCGCAGCGCATGCATGAGCTTCGCCTACGTCGCCGCCGGCCTCCTCGACGCGACGCTGCACTCGGGGCTCTCGCTCTGGGACTGCGCCGCCGGGGAAGTCCTGCTGCAAGAAGCCTCCGGCGACGACCAGCCCGGTATCGTCGACTTCGATGGGCGCCCGCTCTTCCCCGACCGCCTCGCGGCATGGCTAGCGGCGACAGAGGACGCCAAGGATCGCGCAGCCTTCCCGGCGACGGCCGCCGCGTCGGGTGCGCTCCTCGGCGCTCACGCGCTGCGGATCATCGCGGAAGCCCGGCAGCACGAGGGGGGGCTTCCGACGGGACAGCCTGGGCGCTGAAGGCACCGGGGTTCGAAATGGGAACGGAAGCAGGCGCTGCAGCCTGACGGCGGGCACCATTTCCTCCTTGATTACCGTGCCGTCCTTTTCTACGATTCGTTGCGAGCCATCCAGGCTACACCCACGCCTTTTCTCACGCCACACAGTCAACCTCATGAAGCTATCCGTGCGCATCGTGACCATGACAGCAGCCATGGCTGCGCTAGCACTCCTCGCAGGCTGCGATTCATCAACGGACGACACACTCCTTTCCATTGAGGGGGGCTGGGCGGCCACAGATGCACTCCTCCTCGTCAATGAGCCGGACGGTACGATACGCTGGACCTATACCCTGACCGTGGACGGCGCAACAATCTCCGGGACGTACGCGAGCGTCTCGCGCAACGCCGACGAGGTTGTGTTTTCCTCAAGCGAAAACGTACCCGTTACCGGCCGCCTCGATGCTAGTCTCCAGCCTGAAGCGGACTTCCGAATCGAGGTAGACTTTGGCGAGAGCGTGGTCGAGTGGGAAGGGCGGTATGTGACCGAGCGCGACGAGATCGAGTTGTTCTTCCCAGACAGCCCCGCGCCCGTGCCGCCCGCGTTCATCACGCTGGAGCGCGTGGATGACTAACGTGGAAGACTAGAAAAAGCCAGGGCGGCTCCGCACGTGCGCGGGGCCGCCCTGTTGGCTTGGATGCCGGTGGGAGGCGTTACGCCGTCTCCGCCACGGCGGGCAGGTAGAGCTGCTCGACGTAGTGTTCCAGCATGCGCTTGATCGAGAACACGTCGCGCGTGGACTGGATGCTGTTGTGCATCATCTGCTTCCACTGCGCGCGCTCGTCGTAGTAGGTCGGGACGACCTCGCCGAGCACCACCTCGTAGAGCGACGCGGCGTCGTGCGCGTCCTGCACGGCGGGGTCGGGGCTCTCGAAGCCGTCGCCGATCTGCCAGCCGTTGACGCCGTGGTCGCAGGCCTCGGGCCACCAGCCGTCGAGGATCGAGCAGTTGAGCACGCCGTTCATGGCCGACTTCATGCCGCTCGTGCCGCTGGCCTCCTTCGGGCGCCGCGGGTTGTTAAGCCACACGTCCACGCCGCGCGTGAGCGCCGCGCCGATCTCCATGTCGTAGTTCGGGAGGTAGACCACCGACTGCGGGAAACGCTTGGTCATCGCGATCAACTCCGACACGAGCGCCTGGCCGCCCTTGTCCTGCGGGTGGGCCTTGCCCGAGAAGACGAGCTGGATCTGGCCGCTCTCCAGCATGGGCGCGATGCGCTCGAGGTCGCTGAAGATGAGGTTGGCGCGCTTGTAGGTCACCGCGCGGCGGGCGAAGCCGATGAGCAGCTTGTTCGCGTCGAGCGTGACGCCGACGCGGCTCTCGATCAGGTTGATGAGCGCCCGCTTGTTGTCCTGGTGCGCCGCCCAAAGGCCGTCGAGGTCGTCGTCGCTGGCGGCGTCGAGCATGCGGTCGTCCACCCACGTCGGGCGGTGGATGCCGTTTGTGATCGCGTGGATGTGCGGACGGCCCTCGACGTGGCTCCACATCTGGTTGGCGGTCACGCCGTGGAGCTGCGCCACGCCGTTCGCCTTCGAGGCGAGCTTGAGGCCGCCGACGGTCATGCCGAACGGGTCGCCGCCGAGCGCGCGGAGCCGGTCGGCACCAAGGCCACGGTCAGCACCGAGGCGCACGAGGCGGTCGATGGGGTGCACCTCGTTGCCTGCGAGGACCGGCGTGTGGGTCGTGAAGACGACCTCCGCCTTCGTCGCCGCAACGGCTTCGCCGTAGCTCGCGCCCGCGTCCATCTTCTCGCGGATGAGTTCGAACGCAGCGAGGAGCGCGTGGCCCTCGTTGAAGTGGTAGAGGTCGATGTCAAGGCCGAGCGCGCGGAGGGCGCGCACGCCGCCGATGCCGAGGATCATCTCCTGGGCGACGCGCGCGTCGGGGCTGCCGCCGTAGAGCACGCCCGTGAGCAGCGGCTCGGGGTTGCTCGGCAGGTCCGTGTCGAGGAGGTAGAGCGGCACGGTGCCGAAGGTGTCGCAGAGCCAGACCTTCGCGCGGATGTCGTGCCCGGCAACCGGGACCGTGACTTCGACGCCGGTGTCCTTGAGGAAGCTGTAGTCGTAGTCGGGGAAGACGTATGCCTGTGAGTTGTCGTCCTGGAGCACCTGGCGTCCGTAGCCGTGCTTCCACTTGATGCCGATGCCGACGATGGGGAGGTTGTTGTCCTTGGCACCTTTGAGGTGGTCACCGGCGAGGATGCCGAGGCCGCCGGAGTAAGTCTTGAGCTGGTCAGAGAGGCCATACTCCATGCAGAAGTAGGCGACATTCGGCAGCGGGGTCGAGGCCATGTGCGTAGAGAAAGGTGGAGGGTATCGGGAGGGATGTAAGCGTTTTCACACTGGGCGATGCAGAAGATAGCATCGCGTGTAGCGCAGGCAAGCTGGGCCCTGGCGATGCTTTAACGCTTCAAAAACACAGGGCCTTCGCGCAAGGAGGACGGCCTCGGTTTGGCGAGACGCGCCCACGACGTGCAGCGTCGGCCTGGCCGGAACGTGCTGTGCCCGTGTGCCCTGTGCCGCATGCAAACCGTAGGCCAGGATGGGAGCGCGGTCAGATGCAGCGGGTCTTGGACGCGAAGGGCCAACCGCCGGGGCTCAAGAGCGCCATGGTAGCCGTGCGGTGCATGGGGCCGCAGGGCTTGCCGCTGCTCCGGGCGGGTCGTCGAGGCTCGGGCCTGGCCGTTTCGAAATGAGTGTCAAGATCCAGTGAACGGAGCGATGGATACGAAGGGCACCCCACGATGCCCTAGGCACGGGCAACCTCGCGAAAATCGCCGTGTAGGTTGGATTCCGGCGTGCAGTGTAGGACAAACTCGTCGGGTAGGTTCACGGTCCATTCGGCAAAAAACCGCGTTATGCGCGCGAGCACCCCGATGGGTTCCGGAGCCTGACGCAAAGTCGCCGGTATATTGAAGGGACAATCCGCCCCCACCCGCGCCGACTGCTGGGCCTTTCTCGCCCATG
>JBCCRG010000122.1:0-9182 GCA_039208155.1 Bacteroidota bacterium
CGAGAAACCTCGCCACCCCTCTGGCTTTCTTTCGCCGCACCCACCACGCTCCCATGCTGCTCCTCCTCGACTACGGCATCGGCAACATCCGCTCGCTGGAAAAGGCGTTCCAGGCGGCCGGCCTGGCTCCGGTGCGGTCGGACGACCCGGCCCTGGTTGCCGAGGCGACGCGCGTCGTCCTCCCCGGCGTCGGGGCCTTTGGGGCGTGCGCGGCCGAGATCCGGCGGCGTGGCCTCTGGACGCCCATCGAGCAAGCCGTGGTCGAGGGCACGCCCCTGCTGGGCGTCTGCGTCGGGATGCAACTGCTGTTCGACCTCGGCGAGGAGCACGCCCCGGACGGACAGGAGGGTCACGCGGGCTTCGGCTTCCTGCCGGGCCGCGTCGTGCGCTTCCCGAACGCCGCGCCGGACGGCAGCCGCCTCAAGGTGCCGCACATGGGCTGGAACGCCGTGCGCCCCACACGCTCGCATCCGCTGCTCGAATCGGACGCGGGCCAGCCGCTCTCCGGGACCGAGGCCGACTCGTACTTCTACTTCGTGCACTCCTACCACGCCCAGCCCGCCGACCCGACGGACGTGCTGGGCGTCGCGCACTACGGAGAGGACTTCCCCGCCGTCGTGCAACGTGGACACGTGATGGGGGTACAATTCCACCCTGAGAAAAGCCAGACGGCTGGGCTCCACCTGCTCCAGCGCTTCGCCACGCTCGAACCCGCCCCCGCTGCCTGACGGCGCGTCTCCTCGCTGCTCTTCGCTCCCCCGGCTCTCCCCTGCCATGCTCATCATCCCAGCCATCGACCTGCGCGGCGGGCGCTGCGTGCGGCTCCGCCAGGGACGCTACGAGGACGAGACGGTCTACTTTGAGGACCCGGTGGCGATGGCGAAGCTGTGGCGCGTCCAGAACGCGCGCGTGCTGCACCTCGTCGACCTCGACGCCGCCCGGGCCCGCCACGGCGAGGACGCCGAGAGCGACAACACGACCACCATCCAGCGCATCGCTGAGGCGATGGACATCCCCGTGCAGGTGGGCGGCGGCATCCGCACGATGGACGACATCGACGCGATGCTGGGGCGCGGCGTCTACCGCGTGATCCTCGGCACGGCGGCGGCGAAGAACCCCGACCTCGTTTCTGAGGCGCTCGCCAAGTACAAGTGCAGCCGCATCGTCGTGGGCATCGACGCGAAGGACGGCGAGGTGCGGATTGCGGGCTGGGAGGAGGGCAGCGGCCTCGACGCGGTCGAGTTCGCGCTCGACATGGAGGAGCGGGGCGTGCGCCGCATCGTCTACACCGACATCAGCCGCGACGGGATGATGCAGGGCCCCAACCTCGACGCGTACCGCACGCTCGGGCAGCGCCTCTCCCGGTGCCGCATCACTGCCTCGGGCGGCGTGAGCGGCTACCGCGACCTCCTCGACCTGCAAGCCCTCACGCCATTCGGCGTCGACTCGGTGATCGTCGGGCGCGCACTCTACGAGAACGCCTTCCCCTGCCAGGTCCTCTGGTGCTGGAACGAAAAGCTCGAGGTAGACCTCGACACCTATTCGACAGCTCCGCTCAAGGCGCTGCCGAACGAGGAATGCTGACCCGAATTGCCGACACTGTTTGAGGCTGCTCGCTCTAGGCTAGCGCTTCTTCTCCAGCGCGTCGAGGAGTTCGAGGTAGTAGTCGTACGAGATCAGGACGGCGTGCGGATCGTTGTTGCGCTGCACGAGGATGGCGCTCTTGCTCTGGCGCGCGCGGTCGAGCAGTTCGGTCGTGTTCGAGCGAAGCTCGGTGATCGACGCGACGGCCTGGATGCCTCGGGTGCTGTACATAGTGGAAGTCGAGGGCTGACGTGGGAACGAATGGCTGGGGGAATCTAGGGACAAACCTACCTATGAATTGGTTCGCATGGGCCCGCGATTGCCCGTCGCAACGTGGCCGATCCTTCCCGTATTCCTCACGCCTGCTGCGAGGCCGAAAATCGCGCCCGTGGTATACTGACACGACGACTCCACCGAACCCATTCCCCCGCTCCCATTATGGCAAACGGCACCTACGACGTCCTCGTCATCGGCTCTGGCCCCGGCGGCTACGAAACGGCGATCCGCGCCACCCAGCTCGGCTTCAAGACCGCCATCGTCGAGAAGAACAAGCTCGGCGGGGTCTGCCTCAACATCGGCTGCATCCCCACGAAGGCGCTGCTCAAGAGCGCCGAGGTGATGGCCCAGATGCGCCACATCACGGACTACGGCCTCTCCTTCGGCGGCGACGGCGCAGGCATCGAGGTCAACCCCGACTGGGCGGCGGTCGTGAAGCGCTCGCGCGGCGTGGCCGACAAGATGAACAAGGGCGTCCAGTTCCTCATGAAGAAGAACAAGATCGACGTCATCATGGGCAAGGCCACGCTCGTCGGCGGCGGCAAGGTCACCATCGAGCCAAGCGAGACGATGGACGGCGAGACCGTCGGCGAGGCGGGCGAGCTCACCGCCAAGCACATCATCATCGCGACGGGCGCGCGGGCCCGCGAGATCCCCCCGCTCCCCATCGACGGGAAGAAGATCCTCTCCTACAAAGAGGCGATGCTCCAGACCGAGCGCCCGGATTCGATGGTGATCGTCGGCGCGGGGGCCATCGGCGTCGAGTTCGCCTACGTCTACCACAACATGGGCACGGAGGTGACCATCGTGGAGTTGCAGGATCGCCTCGTGCCCATCGAGGACATCGATGTCTCGAAGGAGCTCGGGCGCGCCTACAAGAAGATGGGCGTTAAGGTCATGACGGGCTCCTCGGTCACAAACGTCGACACGTCCGGCGACCAGTGCGTCGTGACGATCAAGACGAAGAAGGGCGAAGAGACGATGGTCGTGGACCAGGTGCTCTCCGCCGTCGGCGTCGTCGGCAACGTCGAAGGCTTCGGCCTCGAAGAGGTCGGCGTCACCGTCGAGCGTGGCGCGATCAACGTGGACGAGTTCTACCGCACGGGCGTGGACGGCCTCTACGCCATCGGCGACGTGGTCGGCGCGCCGTGGCTCGCGCACGTCGCCAGCCACGAAGGCATCATCTGCGTCGAGCGCATCGCCTACGAAGAAGGCAAGCTCGATCACAGCCCACACGCGGTGGACTACAACAACGTCCCGGGCTGCACCTACTGCCTCCCGCAGATCGGCTCCGTCGGCTACACCGAGGCGGCCGCCAAGGAGGCTGGCCACGAGATCAAGGTCGGCAAATTCCCGTTCGCGGCCTCCGGCAAGGCAGCGGCCGTCGGTGACCAGACTGGCTTCGTGAAGGTGATCTACGACGCGAAATACGGCGAACTCCTCGGCTGCCACATCATCGGCTACAGCGCCACGGAGATGATCGCGGAGGCCGTCACCGCGCGCACGCTGGAGACGACCGCGCACGAGATCATGGACACCATGCACCCGCACCCGACGCTCTCGGAGGCCGTCATGGAGGCCACGCGCGACGCCTACGGCATGGCGATCAACGCGTAGAGTCGGCTGCTGGCTGTTGGTCTTTGGCTGTCGGTCAGCGCAGGCTGGAAGCCCCCGGTACCGCGCGGTACCGGGGGCTTCGCTCTTTGGTGGACCCCCGATAACCGCCAGCCTCTCCTCTACTCCCAGCCGCCTTTCAGGAGGGTGCGGAACCAGTTCACGAAGCCGCCGCCCTCGCGTCCGCGCCAGCGTTCGTACGCCTCCGGCCGCATCACACCGACCGGCCCGGCGTAGATGCCGCCGTCGAAGTAGCTGTCGAAGACGCGCACGGCCACAACGTTACGGCCTTCCCGAAGCACCTCGCCCGGTATCGTGTAGACGCGCGCGTCGTCCCACTCGTTGCCACGCACGTTCCCCTCGTCAATGCGGCCCGTCCCGCCGATGCGGCGGCCGTTGACGTACACCTCGTCGAGGTCGTCGACTTGCCCGAGCAGCAGCACCCGACGCGCGCCGTCGAAGTCTTTGAGCGTGAAGGCGCGCCGGTACCAGGCGTAGCCGTCGAGGCCGGGGTAGCCTTGCGGCTCCCAGCGTGCCGGGACCGTGATCATCGCCCAGCCGCGGTCGTCGAAGCCGGGCTCCGCCCAGCGGAGGTCGTCGCCAGGCTGGAAGCGCCAGCCTCCAGCGAGGTCGCTCTCGAACGCAGGCGCGTCGCGCGTCGTGTAGATGCCCTGCTGCCCCTCCACGATGCCGCCACCGAGTTCGTCGTCATAGACGCGCACGGCGATGACGTTGTCGCCGCGCGTGCGGAGGTACTCCTGCGGGATACGGTAGATGCGGACGCTGTGGTAGCCCGTCTCGTAGTCAAGTCCGATTCGTCCGGTTGAGCCGAGGAAGCGGCCATTGAGCCAGACCTCGTCGGCATCGTCAACGCGGCCGAGGTGGAGGTAGAGCGGGCGGGCGGCGTCGCCCGGCGAGACACGAAACGTGGTGCGATACCACGCGAAGCCATCGTAGCCCCAGAAGCCCTCGTCCTCCCACGTCGCGGGCACGAAAGCTGTCTCCCAGTTGCCGTCGTCCTCCCCCTGCGACCAGGCCAGGTTGTCGCCGAGGCGGAACTGCCACGTCCCGCGCAGATCGACGACGCGCTGCCAGCCGTCGCCTTGATCCGCGGAGTGAGCCGACTGATCAGCCGTCCAGTCCGGCACAGGCGCCGACGAAGCAACGAAGGCACCGGCTGGCGGGCAGTAGAGCAGAAGGAGGAGGAACGCGAGACGCATGGGGGGAGGCATTGAGGTGACGAGTGCTGCAATCAACGCACCATGCGCTCCAGCGTTGTCACCCGCCGTTCGCGTTCCTGTCAACGTTTGTCACGACGGGCCCTCCACGCGATCAGCGGCGGCGAGTCAGCTCAGCGGATCGGCAGCACGACCCCCACCATCGGGGGCGATCGGAGGGCTGTTGGGTCCGCACCTTCTTCGTCGGTGAGGGCGTTCACGAGCGCGTGCGCCCCGAGCGCGATGCCACTTCCGAGGAGCGCGCCTACAGCGATGTCGGACGGGTAGTGGACGCCGTGCCACACGCGGCTGAGCGCTGTCGTCGTTGCCCACACGTACGCTGGGGCAATGACGTACCACTCCGGGTAGGACGCGCTCAGCGAGGTCGCGATGGTGAACGCCAGCCCGGCGTGCCCCGACGGAAAGCTGAACGGGTCGATCACGTCAGTCGGACCCATGCCGCGCCGCTCGATGTCGTCGAGCACCGTGAACGGGCGCGGCCGCCGGATGGTGTTTTTCAGCAGCGTCACCGTCCCGAACGTTCCCAGCCAGGCCATCGAGAGCGCCGTCGGAGGCGCGAGGTCAGCTCCTGCGGCGAGCGTACCGAGCCACAGCGCCGGGGGCGTTGCGATGAACACCGGCACCGAGACCACATGCGCGGCGTGCATCGGCGCGGTGAATGCGGGCGCGTCGATGCGGTAGACGGCCTCGACGAGCCGGGCGTCGAGTGGCCGTGGTGGCTCCTGTGCCTGTACGGTAAGCGAGGGCACGCTCAGCACGAGAACCAGGAGGAAGCCCCGCCACGCGTTCATCGCACCGGGGGACGCTGGGTGTGGAACGACGTCGCCTGCTGGTAGGCCGCCGCGAGGCTGAGCGCGGCCCCGTCGCGGTAGAGACCGCCGATGAACGTGATCGAGTGTGGGCGGCGGCGCGGGTCGTCATCAGACGCGTCGTCCAGGCGGAGGAAACCGTTCGGTACGCAGACAGCCGGGTGGCCGGTGAGGTTGGTCAGCAGCAGCGTCGGGCCGTTGAACGCGGGCGCGATCACCACGTCGAAGCCCTCGAGCGCCGCGGCGACTTGCTGCATGAGCATCGTGCGGACGCGGTTGGCCTGGACGTACTCGACCGCCGGGAGGAAGCGCGCCGCGCGGAAGAAGTTGGGCCAGGCGTTGGCGTGCTGCGCGACGAGGAGGTCGTCCTGCCCGGAGCGCGTCAGGTCGTCGAAGGCAGCGGCGGCCTCGGCCATGAGCACCATCAGAAGCGGCTGGATGGGGAGATCGCTCGGCCACGCGACGGGCTCCAGCGTCACGCCGAGCCCGCGCACAGCATCGAGCGTGGCGAGATCAAGCGCGCGGCCCTCGCCGGTGTAGTTGTCCGACTCCTCGAAGAGATTGGCGACGACCCCCACGCGGAGGCCGGTCACGTCGCCGGGCATCGCGAACGGCACATCGCGCGTCGTGGGGTCGCGCGGGTCGGCCCCGCGGATCGCCTGATAGACGAGCGCGGCGTCGAGGGCGGAGCGCGTCATCGGGCCGAGCTTGTCCATGCTCCACGACAGCGCCATCGCGCCGTGTCGGCTGACGGTGCCGAAGGTCGGCCGGAAGCCTGTGATGCCGTTGCGAGTGGAGGGCGACACGATGGAGCCATACGTCTCCGAGCCGATAGCGAACGGCACGGCCCCCGCCGCCACCGCCGCGCCCGGCCCTGCTGAGGAGCCGCTGGAGCCGAGGTCGGTGTTCCACGGGCTCTTCGTCGTCCCGCCGTACCACACGTCGCCCATCGCGAGCGCACCTAGTGAGAGCTTCGCCACGAGCACGGCCCCCGCCGCGTCCAGCTTCTCGATCACGGCCGCGTCCGCGTCGATGATCTGATCCTGGTAGGGCATCGCACCCCAGGTAGTCGGGTAGCCGCGCACAGCGAGGAGGTCCTTCGCGCCGTACGGGATGCCGTGGAGCGGCCCCCGGTCCGTGCCTGCCGCCAGTTCCTCGTCGGCCTTGCGCGCCTGCGCGAGCGCCCGCTCCTCGGTGAGCGTCACCACCGCGAGCAGTTCGGGGTCGAGGCGCTTCAGGCGGTCGAGGGCAAGCTGGGTGAGTCGCTCGGAGGTCACCGTGCCGTCGCGCAGCCACGCCCCGAGCTGTGAGACGCTCGCAAAGGCGAGGCCTTCGTCGCCCCCAGGCCCGAGCGCCGGATCGAACACGCCAAACGTCAGCGGTTCGCTCTCCCCCTCCGGGATTGATGCCCCAGCAGCCGTCGGATCGAACAACACCGCAGGCGGCACCTCGTTGGGGACCGTGACCTCGCGCAGGGCCGTCAGCATCCCGTGGGCTTGCTGGAGTTCGCCGAGCATCTGCTCGCGCTCCTCGGACGTGAACGCCAGCCCCAGCAGCTTCTCTGCCTCGGCGATGGCCTCGACGGTGATCGCGTCGGCGTCGGTCGCTGGCATCGGTGCGCCGGCGGCAGACGTAGCGGCAGCAGACGTAGTCGGCGCAGCACAGGCCTCGGGCACGAACCCTAGCGGGGCCCCCACGCCGAGGAGGGCACCAACAGCGAGGAAATCACGGCGGGAGACAGGCATCGGCGGATCAGAAAGGCAGTCGGTGACGAGACGGTGCACGATACGCCACGCCCCGCTGACCGTGCTCATCCTGCGCTCCGCGCTCAGCCCTACCTTGCCTCTTTCTCCCGCGCTTCCCCGCCGCCGTGCCCATCCGCTTCGTCTACTTCGACCTCGACGACACGCTCCTCGACCACCACGCCGCGCAGGACGCGGCCCTCGCCGCCGTCCACCGCGACTTTGCCGCGCATTTCGACGGGTACGCCCTCGCGGAGGTACAGCAAGTCTATGCCGCTGCCAACCGTCGCCTCTGGCAGGCCTACGGCGAGGGGCGCATCGACCGGCACATCCTCCAGCGCGAGCGCTTTGCCGCACTCGTAGACCAGTTTGCGATGGACGGGCTCGACCCCCTCGTGCTCGGCAGCCGGTACATGAAGCGCTACGCCGAGGCGTGGCGCTGGATCGACGGAGCCGAGGCCGCGTTTCGGCGCGTCGCGCAGCAGATGCCCGTCGGCATCCTCACGAACGGCTTCGCGGAGGCGCAGCACGCCAAGCTCGACCGCTTTCCGGTGCTGCGGGAGTTGGCGCAGACCATCGTCGTGAGTGAGGAGGTCGGCGTGATGAAGCCGCAGCCTGGCATCTTCGCCCACGCCACTGAGGCGGCGGGCGTCGCGCCCGACGAGATCCTCTACCTCGGCGACTCGTGGCACTCGGACGTGCAGGGCGGGACCGCGTTCGGCTGGCACGTCGCCTGGTTCCGCGGCGATGCGGAGCGAGCGAGCCACCTCAGCGGCGTGTCTGTCTTCGGGGACTGGCCGCTGTTCACCTTCTCGGCTGCAGGCTCACCGACTCACTGACACACTGTCCACCGGCGCACCGTCCGCCGGGTCCCAGAGATGCGCGGCGAGATCGACCTGGTCGTCGTCCACGAAGGCCACGCCTTCCGAGCGCAGCCGCTCCGCCATAAAGCCGGGCGATGGAAAGTGCCGCGCGCCCGATAGGATGCCGTGCCGGTTCACCACCCGGTGGCACGGCACCGCGAGCGGGTCGTCGGACGCCGCGACGGCCTTCAGCGCCCAACCGACCGCCACGCCCGACTGCCCCGTCCCGAGCGCCCGCGCGATGTGGCCGTACGTCGTCACGCGCCCGCGCGGGATGCGGCCGACGACGGCCCACACGCGGCGGAAGAAGTCGGAAGGCGCTTTCGGCTGTCGGCTATCGGCCATGTTACGTGTTGGTACCGACTGAGAGCCGACGGCTGACAGCCGAAAGCCGGACCCCTACTGATCCCCCAGGATGAGCGGCAGGCCGCTCTCGCCGCCGCCAATCACGACGGTCTTGGCGTTGTTCGACTCGGCGAGCTCGCGCGTGGCCTGGATGCCCTCGAACTGGAGGAAGCGGTCCGAGAGCGACTCCGTGATGATGCGCTGGTAGTCGGCCTGGCCCTGCGCCTCGACGCGCTTGCGGTTGGCCTCCTGCTCGGCGACCTGGATCGAGAGCCGCGTCTGCTCGACGCGCTGCTCCTCTTCGAGCTTGTTCTCGATGGCCGCGCGGATCTGCTGCGGCAGCTCCACATCGCGGATCAGGACGGCGTCGATATCGATGAACACCGAGTCGGCGGTTTGGGAGAGGCGGTCCGTGATCTGGCTCTGGAGCTCGTCGCGCCGCGTTGAGTAGAGCTCCTCGGGCGTGAAGCGGCCCACGGCAGCGCGTGACTCGGAGCGAATCTCGGGCTGGATGAGGTCCTCGTAGTAGTCGCGCCCGAACGTGACGTGGAGTTGGGGGAGGTTCTCCAGCTCGGGGCGGTAGCGGACGGAGACGTCCATCGCGATCTCCAGGCCGTTCGAGGAGAGCACCTCGACCTGCTCGTCGCGGTTCTTGAGCGTCACGTCGTAGACGACCATGCTCTCCCACGGCCAGAAGACGTGGAAGCCCTC
>JBCCRG010000123.1:0-9151 GCA_039208155.1 Bacteroidota bacterium
GCCCGTCATGCCGATGATGGCGGCGTGCGTGGTGAGGTCGGCGGCGTCGTAGAGGACGGGCGCGTCGGCAGGGCGCTCGGCGAGGCGCTGGCCGCCTTCGAGGGCCTCGGCACGTTCTACCTCGGCGCTCCCGTTGATCCCGAAACCGGCCAGCGCCTCGCCGAGCGCCCTGCCGACGCGCCCGTCCTCTACGACGCCGCCGACCTCACCACGCACGCCGCCATCATCGGCATGACGGGCAGCGGCAAGACCGGCCTCGGCATCGGGCTCATCGAGGAGGCCGCGCTGGATCGCATCCCGGTGATTGCCGTCGACCCCAAGGGCGACCTTGGCAACCTGCTGCTCACGTTCCCGGACCTCGCGCCGAGCGACTTCGCGCCCTGGGTGGACGCGCAGGAGGCCCAGCGCCAGGGCCGTACGCCAGACGAGCATGCCGCCGCCACGGCTGACCTCTGGACGAGCGGCCTCGCGAAATGGGGCCAGGCGCCCGAGCGCATCCAGCGGCTTCGTGATACAGCGGACCTCGCGATCTACACGCCTGGCTCGTCGGCGGGCCTGCCGCTCTCGGTGCTCCGGTCGTTCGACCCACCCGGTGAGGCGCTACGCGAAGACGCCGATTTGTATCGTGAGCGCATCGAGGCGACGGTCTCGGGCGTGCTTGCACTCGCGGGCGTCGAGGCCGACCCGCTGCAGGACCCCGAGCACGTCTTCCTCGCCCGCGTTGTTGGGGATACCTGGACGGCGGGCCGCAGCCTCACGCTCGCCGACCTCATCCGCGCGCTCCAAGCGCCGCCGTTCGAGCAGCTCGGCGTCCTCGACGTGGACACGTTCTTCCCGGCGCGCGACCGCGGCAAGCTCGCCATGCGCCTCAACGGGCTCCTCGCCTCGCCCGGCTTCGCGGCCTGGGGCGAGGGCGAGCCGCTCGACGTGGCGCGGCTGCTGCACAAGGAGGACGGCACCCCCCGCGTCTCGATCCTGTCCATCGCGCACCTCGGCGAGTCGGAGCGGCAGTTCTTCGTCACGAAGCTGCTCACCGAGGTCATCGCGTGGATGCGCCAGCAGCCGGGCACGGGCAGCCTCCGCGCGCTCCTCTACATGGACGAGGTGTTCGGCTACCTCCCGCCGCAGGGCAACCCGCCCACCAAGCCGCTCTTCCTCACGCTCCTCAAGCAGGCCCGTGCCTACGGCCTCGGGCTCGTCCTCGCCACGCAAAACCCGGTCGATCTCGACTACAAGGCGCTCTCGAATTGCGGCACGTGGTTCGTCGGCCGCCTCCAGACCGAGCGCGACAAGGCGCGGCTCCTGGATGGCCTCGAAGGCGCGACGCCCGGCGGCCTCGACCGCAGCGAGATGGACACGCTACTCTCGGGCCTCGGCAAGCGGCGGTTCCTCTTGCACAACGTCCACGAGTCAGCGCCGCAGGTCTTCGAGACACGCTGGGTGCTGTCGTACCTCGCCGGGCCGCTCACGCGCACGCAGATCGGGACGCTGATGGAAGGGCGAGGCTCGGAAGCCGAGGGTCCTGTGTCGCAGGTCGTGGGTCGCAGGTCGCAGGTCATGGATCATGAGTCGCGGGTCACGAGTCTGGGCGGGGCGGACGATGCCGGATCAGGGGCGCGGCCAGTTGTGCCTAGCGACGTGCCGGAGGTGTTTCTCGCGCCGACGGGCGGTGTGGATGGCGGCGGGCTGACGTACGTGCCGATGCTGCTCGCCCACGCCGAGGTGCCCTTCGCGCGCAAGTCGCTCGACCTCGATCACACGGCGAAGACCACACTCCTCGCCGAGATCGATAGTGACGAGGTTGACTACGAGAGCGCGGAGTCGCTCACGGCGAAGCCTGCCACGGAGTCGGCGCCGCGCGACGGAGCTGCGTTCGCCGCGCTGCCCTCGGCGATGTCGGACGCCGGGTCCTACGGCAAGTGGGAGCGCGCGCTCAAGCGCTGGCTTCAGCACGAGCGCCCGCTGACGGTCTTCCAGCACAAAGGCCTCAAAGCCGTCTCGCAGCCCGGTGAGGACGAGCGCGCCTTCCGGGCTCGCCTGGCTGACCTCGCTCGGGCCGACCGCGACCGCCGCAAGACCGACCTGCGCGAGCGATTCCAGAAGAAGCTCGACGCGCTGGAGACGAAGATGCGCGCCGCCGAGGAGCGCGTTGCCCGCGAGGAGTCGCAGGCGTCGCAGAAGAAGCTCGACACGGTCGTCAACGTGGGCGTGTCGCTCTTGGGCGCCTTCCTCGGGAGCCGCCGCATGAGCCGCACGACCGTCAACAAGATCGGGACAGCCGCCCGTAGCGCCGGGCGTATGCGTAAGGAGTCCGACGACGTCGCCCGCGCCGAGAAGAAGCTCGACGACCTCCGCGCGCAGTACGCCGACCTCGACGCCGAGCTGCTGCGCGAACTCGAGATGGTCGACCTCGACGCGCCCGAGATCCAGCCGCTGGAGACGGTCGAGGTGAAGGCGAAGCAGACCGACATGCACGTCGAGACGCTGGCGCTCGCCTGGGTGCCCTACGCCCAGGACACCGACGGTCGTCTCCGTCGTGCGTAGACGGGCGTATCAGCGCACGAGCGTGAGCCGCTGCGTGTGCACCTCGCCGTCGGCCTCGAGCCGCACGACGTAGGGGCCCGCGGGCAGGTCTCCCCCAGACCAGACAGCCTCGTGCGCTCCAGCCGGATGCTGGCCCTCGGCCAGGACAACGATGCGACGGCCGAGCAGGTCGTACACCTCTAGCGTGACCGCACCGGGCTGCGCGAGCGTGTAGCGCAGCGTGGTCCCTCCCGCGACAGGGTTCGGGTAGACCGCTGCCAGACCACTCACCAGCGGCACGCCGTCCTCAGCGTTCACGCCGCCGCCGATGGCTTCCCACTTGCTGTTGCACCCCGGCGCGTTGGCGTCAAAGAACGCGCGGCTGAAGAGTTCGGTGTCCTCACGCAGCAATGCGCCCACGTAGGGCTCGCAAAGCGCCAGGGTCGGGTTGTCGAGGACAAGGAATTCCGTGCCGTTGATTGACCCGACCGTCTGCAAGCCTGCCAGCGACGCGAGCGCAGCGTTGCCTTCGATGTAGAAGCTACCAGCAATAGAAGAGAGCGCGTCCAGACCCGAGAGTGACTCGAGAGCGGCGTTGCCCTCGACTCGGATATCTCCATCGACTGAAACGAGTGCGCCCAAACCCACCAGTGACGTCAGCGCTGGGCTATCGTGGACCGAGAGATCGCCCTCCACAGAGGTAAGCGCGTTCAGGCCGGTCAACGACGTCATCGTTGCGTTGTTGTGGATCGACAGCGTTCCCTCGATGACAGTGAGGCTCTCCAATCCTATCACAGATAGCAAGGCCTTGTTGTCGTACACGGAAAATCTGCCCCCAATGGAGGCGAGTGCTTCCAGTCCGGCTAGTGATTGCAGCGCACCGTTGTCCGTGATGGTGAGGTCGCGCTCGACCGAGACAAGCCCATCCAGGCCCACCAGCGATTCCAACGCGGTATTCCGCTCGATACGGAGATGGCCCGTAGACGTAAGCGCTCCTAGGCTTGCGAGGGACACCAGCGCTCCGTTTCGCTCGATGGCGAGAGACCCAACGGAGGTAATCCCCTCTAACCCCTGGAGGGTCTCCAGGGCTCCGTTGCCCACGATGTTGATAATACCGACCGTAGTCACTGCCTCCAGGCCCGACAGCGATATCAGTCCTGTGTTATACGAGACAGTGATGGAACTAACGCTGGTGAGTGCGTTCAGGCCCGCAAGTGAGGTCAGTCCACCGTTGTTCTGAATTCGAACGCCAAGACCGACCCTAGTCAGTGCCTCCAAGCCGGACAGCGAGGTCAGCGATCCGTTGCTCTGAATTCGCAAGTCACCGCTGACAGAGGTGAGGCTCCCCAGGGACGCGAGCGAGGCCAGTGCCTCGTTGTTCTCAATGTAGAGGCCCCCTGAGACCGATGTGAGACCCTCCAAGCCTGCCAGCGACGCCAGCGACTCGTTATACCTGATGGTCAGTTGTCTAACGGATCGTAGGTTGTCTAAACCTCGCATCGACTCCAACGCACTATTACCCTGGATAGTGAGGTTGGTAAACGAGGCGATTCCCTCGAGGCCCGCGAGCGATCGCAATGCCGTATTTCCCTCGATATTGAATGTCCCGGCAGAGCTAAGGCTCTCCAGCCCTCCGAGCGATTGCAATGTCCAATTATCCACCAGGTGGAGTCCGCCTATGTGGCTAAACCCCTCGAGGCCGGAGAGTGAGGTCAGTGCCCCGTTGCGCTCGATGTTGATGCTCTCGCCAACCGAGGCCAGCGCATTTAAGCCTGCGAACGACTCTAGCGATCCATTGAGTTCTACCGTAAAGTCCCCCCCAACCGAGACCAGCGCGTCCAAGCCTGTGAACGATGCAAGCGAGCCATTGCTTCTGACGGTGAAGTCTCTTCCAACAGAGACGAGTTCCTCCAAGCCCTCCAGCGACCTGATCGATGCGTTCCGCTCAATCGTGAAGCTCCTCCCAACAGAAGTAAGCCCACTCAGCTTTGAGAGCGATACCTGAAATCCAATGTGAGCGTATTTGACTGTGAGGTTGCCTGTGACCTCTGTACACGCAAAGGCGTCCATGTCCGCTGGCGTGCTCAGTGTGACGTCCCCCTCGCATACTTGCGCTGCGGCCGTTGGAATCAGCGCGGCGAATACTACCAGAGCAAGCGCTCGAAGCGAAAACGAGAGGGCGACCGCGATTCTCATGGGATACCTAGGGTTAGCAAGTTATTCGTCATGGTACGCGACCCGCGCGCAGGAAACAACCTGCGCGCGTTGCCAGGCTCTCCCCGGCAATCCCCGCAGCTCGACGTACCGCGGTCATACCTTCCGTCGGTTCCTCCACAAAAGCATGTCAGACGCCCTCTTCTTTGCTGGTCCTGTCCTCCGAGAGGACGACGCTATGGGCATGCACTACGTCCCGGTCCCCGAGCCCATCGCGGCGGCGTTGCTCGCGGCGGGCCACCGGCGCGTGGAGGGTACGCTCGAAGAGCGTCCGTTCGCCCGCGCGTTGCATGGCCCGGCAGACGGTGCCCGGCTCCGCTTCGGCAAGGGCTTCCTGAAGGAATGCGGCCTCGCCTGGGGCGCGACGGCCCACCTGGACGTGCGCTCCGTCGCCGATCCGAATGCGGTGACGCTGCCAGACGAACTGGTCGCCGCGCTGGCTGAGGACAAGGAAGCGGCAGCCCGATTCGCGACGTTCACGCCTGGAAAACGGCGGTCGCTGGCGCACTATGTCACGAGCGCCAAGCGCAGAGACACACGTGAGCGTCGCGCCCACGAACTAGCGCGCAAGATCCGCACGCACACGCTCCACGGGGACGGCTGACAAAGAGCGACGGCTAGCGCAGCACGACCATCCGGCGTACGGCCTGCGCGTCGGCTGACGTCATCGCGTAGGTGTAGACGCCGCTCGGCAGCATCGCCGCGTCGAGCGAGAACGTGTGGGTGCCTGCGGCGCGGTGCTCGTCCACGAGGCGCATGACCTCGCGACCGAGGAGATCGAAGACCACCACGGTAAGCCGTCCGGGCGTGGGGTGCGTGACCTCGATCTGGGTCTGCGTGCGGAACGGGTTGGGGTAGTTCTGCGCCAGCCGTGCCTGGGCGGGCGCCGCCTCGGTCTCGCTGTCCGTCCCGACCGCGAACAGCGCCGTGAGCGCCGTGGTGCCGGTGAGCACGACCGAGATCGCCTCGTCCTGCGACGCCACCGCGCCGGACCAGCCTACGAAGCGATACCCCTCGTCGGGGACCGCTCTCAAGCCCAGCGGCACCTCGCGGTAGAACGGCAGGCGGCTCTTCCCGCGCGGCAGCGGCACGCCCTCGGCTAGCACCCGGCCGCCTTCAGACGCCTCGAGTTCGAGCGCGGCCGAGCCGACCACGCCGAGCGTCTCCGTGACATGCCCGCGCATCTCCACCGGACGGTTGCGCGCGAAGTCGCGCATCTCGTCCACGAGCGCGTCCCAACTCGGCCCAAACGAGATCGACCGAGGCCAGCGGACCTTGTGACGCGGGATCTCCGCTACGATGCCTGCCTGCAGACCATCGATGATGCCGATGACCCGACTGGGCGCGTAGGTCGTCGCTGTGCGCGCAGCGAGGCGCTGGATGAAGGCGTAGCGGAAGGTGTCGTTCTCCATCAGCCGCCGGAAGAGGAACGTGGACCACGGCGGGTTGGGCCACACCGGACCTGCGGGGTCGAGCGCAAGCGCGAGTGTGTTGTCGGGAGCCTGTCCGTTGCCGTTGCCGCCGAAGCCGAAGTCGAGGTCGAAGAGCATCCAGCGCCATCGGCCGTCGGGCTGGTCGGGGCGCCAGAGCTTGAGGTTGTTACCCGGCCAGTCTGCGTTGGCGCTGTAGATTTCCGCGATGAGGTAGTCAAGGTAGGCGTCTACCTCCATCTGCGTCTGGACGTAGGCGTAGACATCAGGCCGCGTGACGTCGTTGGTTGCGAGGTAGGTCAGGAGGGCATCGTAGTGCGGCGAGTCGTCACGGGGATCGCCCTTGCCTGCGTCGAGCAGTTCCACGTCGTCCTTGTCGATACCGTAGTGCGCGGCAACGTAGTCCTCGTTGAGCTTCTCGCGCAGGTTGTGGATGCCCCAGTAGTCGCCGTTCAGGAAGACGAGGGCCGGGCGGTACGCCTGCCGGTCGAGGTCGCCCTCGGCCATCGTCTGGATGGCTGCGTCGCGAAACATCGTGCGCCACCAATCCTGCGCGGAACTGCGCAGCACGAGGTCGTCGAACTCGTCGATGTCGAGGCCCGGGAAGACGCGGTAGTCAACCTTCGACGCGCCGTAGCGAGCCCGGGCGCGCAGCGTGAGCGACTTCTGGGGATAGATGCGCGAGCAGCCACCGAAGATCTGAACGCCCATGCCCTGCTCGAAGCCAAGCGTCCCATCAGGCTCGTAGAACGCGACATGGACCGGTCGCTCCCAGTCCTGATTCCAGTTCACGGGATCGTTGCGGCAGCGTCCGGGAATGCCGTTAGTGCCCTCGACGTAGATGCCCGATGTGTCGCTAAAGAAGTTCGCGGGGTCGGTGACGAGCGAGACCACCGGGATCGTCACGGCTTCGTCGATGAAGAGCGTTCGCGTGATGACGGGACTCGGCAAGCGGTCCGGCTGGAACGCGACGGCGCGCAGCACGCCCGTCTCGCCGAAGGTGAGGGGCTCGGTATAGACGGGCGAGCCCTCCGTGGGCGGTGCCCCGTCAAGGGTATAGCGGATCGTCGCGCTCGATGCGGCCGTCAGCGTGACGGTCTGCGGACCTACATAGAAGCCGCCCGCGAGCGATGCCGTAGGAGCCTCCGCAATACCATCGCTCGGGTCGGTTGTGTTGGACGTGCCCGGCGTCGGGGTTTCGAAGAGTTGGAACGTGGCCCCGCCGTCAGGGGAGCGTCCGAGCGAGATGTCGGTGGTCTGCTCGCCGTAGGTGAGCGTGTCCACGACCGTGCCGTTCGGCGCGAAGAGCCCGACCTGCTCGCCCCCAGCCGAGAGCTTGAAATCGGTGTGGACCCCCGTGTCTTCGCCATCGGCCCAGACGAGCAGGAAGCCCCCGGCGGGGATCACGGTGCCGTCGGGGACGCGCCAGCGGCTCGGGAGGTCGAGGTCGTCGGTGAGCGTGTAGCCGCTCAGGTCGACCGCCTCGGGCTCGGCGTTGTAGAGTTCAATCCAGTCCGCGAAGTCGCCGAAGTCGGGGTCGGCGATGACGGTGCTGTTGGACGCCAGGAGTTCGTTGACGAAGACCCGAGGCTGCGCCTGAAGCGCAGCGCTGCTGAGCCCAAGAGCGACGAGGAGCACTACGCACCAGACGAGGCGCGCAGGGTCGGGGGAGGAGGGCATAGACAGCGAGGGCAGAAGGAGTTGGTGCGTCCGGGGTGCCTAGTGTAGGCTCTCGTTCGTCTGGAGCCAAGTGGAAGCGGTCCCGACCGTGCAGGTCTTCAGAAACCTGAACCCGGTGGTGCCACGTATCATGACACCCTATGGTCTAGTCAGCGATACCCCTGGCTATATTCCAGCATTCCAACCACCAACCTGAGAGGCGAACCATAGCCCGGAGATATAACCGCCCGCAGCCGCGGCGCGAACCCCAGACCCGTGTGAACGACCGCATCCGCGCCAACCGCGTGCGCGTCGTCGACCCCCAGGGCGAGCACGGCATCTACGACCTTGACCGCGCCCTGGAACTCGCGCAGCGCCGCGGCCTCGACCTCGTCGAGATCGCCCCGAATGCGGACCCGCCCGTGTGCAAGATTATGGACTTCGGGAAGTACCGCTACGAGCAGCAAAAGAAGATCAAAGAGCAGCGCAAGAAGCAGGCGCGCCAGGGCGAACTGAAGGAAGTGCGCTTTCGCCCCAACACGGACGACCACGACTTCGGCTTCAAGACGAAGCACGCCCGCGAATTCCTCGAGGAAGGCAACAAGGTGAAGGCGTGGGTCCAGTTCCGTGGCCGCGACATCATCTACAAGGACCGCGGCCTCGACCTGCTCGCGCGCTTCATCGAGGAACTGCAGGACATCGCGAAGGTGGACCAGGCCCCGCAGATGGAAGGCCGCCGCATGACGCTCCTCCTGTCGCCCGACAGCAAGAAGAAGTAGAAGGAGTGCCGCCGTGTTCGGTGTTGCCGTGCGGCCGTGATCGGAGTTCCTACGGCAAAACGGCACCACGGAAACACAGCAAGACACACCGCGCGTGAAGCTTTAGCCGAATGCCGGACCTCCCCCCGAACCCGGACGGTTTGCCTCTATATTTGTGGTTCTCTGTTCATCCGATCCATTCGAGGCTGTCATGCCTAAGATGAAGTCCAACAGTGGGGCGAAGAAGCGCTTCTCGCTGACCGGCACCGGCCGCGTCAAGCGCAAGAAGGCCTTCAAGTCCCACATCCTCACCAAGAAGTCACCCAAGCGCAAGCGCAACCTGCGCAAGATGACGCTGGTGGATGCCGCCGACGAGCCGCGCGTCAAGCGCATGATCAACGGCTAGTGCCACGGCGGTCCTGCCCTGGGTCCGCGACTTCTCGTTCACCGTTTTAATCCCCCTACCCGGAGAATCAAATGCCACGCGCTCGTAACCTCGTGGCTTCCCGTCGCCGTCGCCGCAAGATGCTCTTGCAGGCGAAAGGCTACTGGGGTCGCCGTAGCAAC